>JAAXIL010000108.1:5173-17163 GCA_012270355.1 Psychrobacter sp. | reverse complement strand
TGGATAGAGCATCTGCCTTCTAAGCAGGTGGTCGCAGGTTCGAATCCTGCCAGGCGTGCCATTTGCCTGCATCACTAACATCATCCTGATGTTTATCTATGGCGGCTGTAGCTCAGTTGGTAGAGCCCCGGGTTGTGATCTCGGTTGTCGTGGGTTCAAGTCCCATCAGTCGCCCCAATTTTCCTTCTGTTTCATCCCTCCTATATTCTTACCTTGTTATACTTCTTGTTGATTGGGCGACTTCTATTGGACGTTGCATTCTTATTATATTGCCTGCCATTAGTATGGGTTTATATCTAAACTTTCAAAGCTGAGCGTTTAAAAATTGGATGCCAGTTTGTGACATATAACATGTCGAAATCTCAAGTTATACTTAACCAACTGCTATGTTAAATCTGCTTGCAAAAGTGGAAGATTTTAGTGGTAAACTCCTTTCAATGAATGAGCCATATTCATCTTAGGTTGATCATTTCTCTTTAAGCGTCTTTATACTTTGTTAAAAGGTGTGTCTAGCGTCTTTAAGTCTTTATTTGTAGTCCAGCATCGTCAGATATACTTGTGTTGTGTTTCATTGTTGGGTAATTTTGTTGCACCTAAAAACGACGACATTTTGGGCGGATTAAATGCCTAAGTGTTTTCAACCACGCCCGCTTTCTTGCATAGGATACTTGATGGACGCCTTAAGCATGTTGCTCGAAAATGTGCATCTGTATGACACTCAATTTTATTATCTCAAAGGACATAACGACTGGTCATTTTCAATCACTCGTCATGACACCATTGTGTTTTATTTGATGCTGCATGGAAACATGTGCCTTGACGTTGCGGGGCAAACTCGTACTTTAAATGCAGGCGATGTGGTGATGATTCCCAATTCCATCCAGCATGCCGCTTTTGCAGCGGAGTATTTTGGCAACAAACCACCCAAAGATGCTCCCAGCATTGAAACTAAACTTGATTTACATCCTTCGGAAGCCTTGCACATCAATCGGGTGCAAGACAGTTTTGCCAATGCCGATTTAATGCTAATCGAATGTTGCTATGATAAAGAAGTTACCCGACCAATTTTGAGTGTCCTACCTTCATTTTTGCCTGAGCAAGATCAAGTCACTGGCAGTCGGCAAACCGTAATGGATTTGGTCGTGTCCATTTTAAGTTTGGAATCTAAAACTGATAGTATGGGTAAGGCGACAGTCATCGACCGCCTAGCAGGAATTATCATGGTAGATTTTTTGCGGATGCACATCGAGGATTTGCCTGAAGCAACGGACAGTTGGCTGGTTGCTCTCAAAGACAGCTATCTTGCTAAAGCCATCGGAGCGATGCACAACGCTCCTGAGCAAAATTGGACAATCAGCAAACTTGCCGAAGTGGCAGGGATGTCACGTTCCAGCTTTGCAGAGCGTTTCAAGCAAGTGGTGGGCGTACCACCGCTCACCTACCTGATTGACTATCGCTTACGGCTTGCTGCCCGCTATTTGCGATTGCAACAACACAGCATCAGTCGCATTAGCGAGCTTGTTGGCTATGCCTCAGACTCAACCTTTAGTCAAGCCTTCAAAAGGGTTTATGGCGTATCGCCTCGGCACTACCGCCAGCAGTTTCAAGAGTCGCAAACTTAATGTAATCTCAATGCCAAATTGGCTATTTAAACGGTTTGAGATGGTGAAGGGGGTTTAGCAACATCAGTTTACATAATGCAATTTGGGGATGAGCAGTGGGTTGTCTATAATCCAATATTGTTAAATAACCTCACATTATTAGACGCTAACTTAAAGATTCTACCATGACTTCACCTTTTTGCCCTATCGATACTAACTTAGTTTCAAATCAACCCCCCCTTCAAACCTCGTCTGTCAAACTCAAACCACGTTATACCACCATCGCTAAATCTGTGGCGTTGGTTGGGCTATGCGGGGTATCGCAGATGGCATTTTCGGCATTGTCCTATAGCGACAGCAGTGAACGGTCAGGCAATGCTATTAATGTGAATGCACCGACCTATCCGTACCCATCTGTCAATTCAAGTTCACCGACAGCCGTACAAACCTCGGAATCACGTACTGTGCGTATCCGCAACAGCTCTGCTGGTGGCAGGGTAAATTCATCATCTAGTAGCTATCCTTCGACCAGCTATCCTTCGACCAGCTATCCTGCAACGACGGTCTATCCCACGCCCACGTCTTATCCAAACCCAAGCTATCCTACCACTTACCCCAATAGCTATTCGGGCGGAGGAGGAGTAGAACTGTTTGAACAGGCTCGCAGTGCAGGAGACCGAGGTGACACAGGAGCATTATTCAATTACGAACAGCAGATGCAGGGTGGCAATTTCGCCATGTATCCAACCTATTGGCGACTCAATAACAATTTATCGACCTTGAATCCAGCCATTGTGTCACAGTTTGCCCAGCAACATCGAGGCAGTGCGATGGCAGAAAAATTGACCGCTGATTATGCCGAAGCCAAAGCCCAATCAGGCGATTATAATGCAGTGCGTCAAGTGGCAGGTTATGTTACCAATGCCGATGATAGTGAGGCGTGTGCGGTGGCTCTTGGTTACAATCAGACCGACCCGATGCGGGCAATAAGTCTAAAAGATGAGGTTTGGCTCACTACCAAAAAGCAACCAGCATTGTGCGACCAATTGGCGGGTGAGATGTCGAGCAATCGCATGATTACCCAAACCGATAAGCAAGAGCGTTTGTATCGGATGCTTCGAGAAGGTCGCACTGGCGACATCATGTCGCTCGGCGACCAGCTTGGCACTCGCATTGCTTATAGCAATTTGTCCGAAATTCAACTTAATCCCAATGGGTTTTTGACCCGTTTTGCTCGTGAGCCCGCCAGTCAAAAAAATCAATATCTGTATTTATATGCTCTCGGGCGGATTGCCGATAAGTCTTATCGAGAAGCTCATACTCAGCTCGAATATGACATTCGTCAAGACAATGCTCGTAGTCGCCCACTGCTTGATCAAACCACTCGTCGTCATGCCTATCGCATCTTGGGCGTAAAACGTATGAACATGAACACCGACGACGGCTTTAACGACGAAGCAGTGACGTGGTTTCGTAACAGCCTTGGCGAAACCTTTAATTTCGAGGAGGCCGAAGACTATGCTCAAGCAGGCATTCGCTTTAGTCGTTGGCAGGATGTGATCAATGCGGTTGATGCGATGAGTACCGCCAAACAACAAGAGCCAATTTGGCAGTATTGGCGTGCACGTGCCTATGAGCAGGTAGGCAACGCCAGCCAAAAATCCCAAGCACGGCGAATCTATAGCCAGCTTGCCCAATCGGATGATTATTATGGACTACTTGCCAAAGACAAAGTCGGGCAACGTTTTAGTGCAGGGCGTGAGCGGTCGATGCCGAATGTATCTGCCAGCGACATGGCTCGGGTGATGCAAAATCCACATTTCGCTCGGGCATTTGCGTTGCATGAGGCAGATGTAAATCGCACCTATGTCAATCGAGAATGGAACTGGGCAGTTAAACAAGCTCGTGACAATGGCGACAATGGCTTGATTTTGGCTGCAGCAAAACGGGCGAATGACATCGGCTGGCTCGACCGTTCGATTTATGCGATGGAAAACAGCACCGCAAAAAATTATGCCCTCTCGCATCCCATGCCTTATCAAAGTCAAGTGGTGCAATACTCTCGTCAAGCTGGCATTGATCCAGCTTGGGCGTATGGCATCATGAGGCAAGAAAGCCGCTTCCAGTCCAATGCTCGCTCTGGTGTGGGAGCAAGTGGATTGATGCAAATCATGCCAGGCACTGCAAAATACATCGCTCGCAACTTGGGCGAATCCTATAGCGAAAGCCGTGCCAACAGTGGTGATACCAACATTCGCTATGGCACATGGTACATGAGTGATGTGATGGGTAAACTCTACAACCAGCCCGTATTAGCAACAGCAGGCTACAACGCAGGTCCAAACAAAGCAAAACGCTGGCAACCCGTGTATGGTTCGCTTGCTGCCGATCAATATGTAGATACCATCGCCTACCCCGAAACTCGCAACTATGTGAAGCACGTCATGGAGAATGCGACCATTTATAGTGACTTGCTCGGTAATCCAATGCCGATCAGTCAACGGATGGGAACTGTGCCTGCGGGGTATTAATTAAGCTTTATGTTCAAATTATCGATGAGTGTTGAATTATAAACCAATGCTCAATTTTTTCGATTTACTTGCATAGATAAACTTTGAGAAACTTCCTCAGTAAAGAATGGACAGTTGTCCATTCTTGTTACTATTTTTTTGTTGTAAGTTTTCTGTAAACAAAGTAAAGTAAACGACACTATGAGTAGAGGTTTGTGTAACTTCCTTGAGATACCTCCACATCACCCAGCTTTATTATATGAACGTAAGGAATAGTTATGTCGATGATGACCCGTAAATCCGCTCAATTTTTTCAGCTTTCCGCCCTATCTTTGGCTTTGGGTTTGGCGGGCTGTGGCAGTGGGGGCGGTGATGGTACAACAGTTGATGTGGTGAGTCCCCCATTGAATGAAGATGGCGAAGGAACGCCTACAAATGGAGATGGTAATAATGGTGGCGACGGTGGTGAAGAGACACCTGTGCAAACCGAGGCAGATTTCTTTTTACAAAAAATTACTTCAGATCCCGCCACCATTCAACTGGACGATGGACCACAACAAGTAACCGTTCAAGTTAAGGTAGTCGAAACAGCGACTGGTGGTGCTGTAGAAGGCAAAGATGTCGTGTTGTCTATCGAAGATTCTGAAACCATTGGTGTGACCATCGATGGTAGCAGTACACAGACGTCAAACGCACGAGGCTCGACAACCTATATATTGAACATTAATCCTGCTGTGGTGGCTAATAAGTCAGATTTGCTAGAAGATGGCATTACAGTCATGGCAACCGCTCAGGCATTAGACGGCACGACGAAGTCACAAAAGTTATTGATTGGCGTGAGTGAAGAAGGAGATGGGGAGTCTTCTTTAGAAAGTGACTTGGAATTGACCACCGCTTTAGACTCGGCAACCGTTTCAAATGATGTAATTAATGTAAAAGGTGATGATGTCACTTTAACGGTTCAGGCCAAAGAGCCGAATGGTGCAGTAGCCAGTGGTGTGGAAGCGGTGCTAGGCATCGCCAACATCGATGGGGTGTCGATTGTGGGTGGCAACCGAAAAACGACCGATGAAGATGGTAATGCCACCTTTACTGTTCGCATTGACGATGACTTAAGTGATGAGGCAAAAGCTGCTTTAATTGATTCTGGTATTGCGTATAACCTCACACTTATTGAAGAAGATGGAGCGGAAGTTTCCCAAGCTGGAAATTGGAACGTTGCCAACCCTGACTCTGATTTTAATTTGAAGTTGTCGGGTAATGATGAACCATTGAGTGCATACGGTGATTTACAAAACATCTTAATTGATGCAACACCGAAGTCTGGTCAAGTGCCAACCGATGTTAATGGAGCAACGGCTACCGTTAGATTAAACGGTTCACCAGCTGGCGTACGTCTTAGCACAGATACGGTGACTTTAGACAGCGAAGGTCAAGCGAATGTAAATCTGATTATTGATGATGACTTGACTCAAGCCCAGAAAATGGCATTGGTGAAAGAGGGCATCAGCTATACCGTCACTTTAACTGAACCCAACCAAGTAATAACCACTGCGACCGCTCAAAGTTCAGTGTATATTCCTGAAGCCGAATATGACTTAACTTTTGATCAAAGTGACAAAAAAATCTTGTCCAGTTCTGGTGGTATTGCTGAAGTCCAGTTTAGAGTTAATGACAGCAACGGCGGTCCAGTGGTAGGTCAAGTAGTCACAGCCAGCTTGTCCTCTAAGTTGAAGTCATCAGGCTTGGTGACGCTAAATAATGCGGCACAGCAAACCACCAATGAAAAGGGTATCGTGACTTATGAAATTAGAGTTCCTGCAGGCTTAACCGCTGCTCAAAAGATTGAGCTTGAAGAAATTGGTCGGTTTGTATTGGGCGTGAGTCTTAAAGAAGAAAGTGGTGTGGTAAGCACGGCAACCAGTCAACCTATAGCCATTAGCTCTGAGGTTGGTGATAGTGACATTAATCTGACCAGCGACGTTAGTGTTGATGAAGTCAATGCCTTGGGTGATAGCTTTACCATCAACGTCAATGCCACTCAACAAAATGGTGGTGCGGCGGTAGGACAAGACGTGCAACTGATTATCAGTGGTGTACCAGGTGTCAGCATTGTTGGGGGGAACCGCAGTGAAACTGGCGAGGATGGTGTTGCAAGTTTTACTGTGAATTTAAGCACATCTATCAGTCAAGAAGAGCGGGACGAGCTTATTGCCGATGGTATTGAGTATTTGGCGATTTTGACAGAAGACGATGGTACGCAGTCTTCAGTTCGGGGTAATGTTGCTGTTGCAGCTCCTGAATCTTTGATTGAGTTTGCTGGCATTACATCAAGTGATGTCAGTGAAATCGGGGGAAATTCGGTCATTAACGTGTCTTTGGCACAGCAGAACAGTGGAGATGCTGTGGTCGGTCGGTCGGTTACCGTAGAGCTGACCAATACGGCTCGTAACCTTGGTGTGACGATTGATCAAGCGACGCAATCTACCGATGTCGAAGGTCGAGCACTCTTTAATTTAAATGTGCCAAATGATTTGACTCAAGCCCAAAGAAATCAATTAAAACAAGATGGCATTACTTATCTAGCCAGCTATTCTGATAACGGCATTACGTATAACTCAGATTTACAAACGGTCGAAGTGACGCCCGTTTTAGAAAGTGACTTGGAATTGACCACCGCTTTAGACTCGGCAACCGTTTCAAATGATGTAATTAATGTAAAAGGTGATGATGTCACTTTAACGGTTCAGGCCAAAGAGCCGAATGGTGCAGTAGCCAGTGGTGTGGAAGCGGTGCTAGGCATCGCCAACATCGATGGGGTGTCGATTGTGGGTGGCAACCGAAAAACGACCGATGAAGATGGTAATGCCACCTTTACTGTTCGCATTGACGATGACTTAAGTGATGAGGCAAAAGCTGCTTTAATTGATTCTGGTATTGCGTATAACCTCACACTTATTGAAGAAGATGGAGCGGAAGTTTCCCAAGCTGGAAATTGGAACGTTGCCAACCCTGACTCTGATTTTAATTTGAAGTTGTCGGGTAATGATGAACCATTGAGTGCATACGGTGATTTACAAAACATCTTAATTGATGCAACACCGAAGTCTGGTCAAGTGCCAACCGATGTTAATGGAGCAACGGCTACCGTTAGATTAAACGGTTCACCAGCTGGCGTACGTCTTAGCACAGATACGGTGACTTTAGACAGCGAAGGTCAAGCGAATGTAAATCTGATTATTGATGATGACTTGACTCAAGCCCAGAAAATGGCATTGGTGAAAGAGGGCATCAGCTATACCGTCACTTTAACTGAACCCAACCAAGTAATAACCACTGCGACCGCTCAAAGTTCAGTGTATATTCCTGAAGCCGAATATGACTTAACTTTTGATCAAAGTGACAAAAAAATCTTGTCCAGTTCTGGTGGTATTGCTGAAGTCCAGTTTAGAGTTAATGACAGCAACGGCGGTCCAGTGGTAGGTCAAGTAGTCACAGCCAGCTTGTCCTCTAAGTTGAAGTCATCAGGCTTGGTGACGCTAAATAATGCGGCACAGCAAACCACCAATGAAAAGGGTATCGTGACTTATGAAATTAGAGTTCCTGCAGGCTTAACCGCTGCTCAAAAGATTGAGCTTGAAGAAATTGGTCGGTTTGTATTGGGCGTGAGTCTTAAAGAAGAAAGTGGTGTGGTAAGCACGGCAACCAGTCAACCTATAGCCATTAGCTCTGAGGTTGGTGATAGTGACATTAATCTGACCAGCGACGTTAGTGTTGATGAAGTCAATGCCTTGGGTGATAGCTTTACCATCAACGTCAATGCCACTCAACAAAATGGTGGTGCGGCGGTAGGACAAGACGTGCAACTGATTATCAGTGGTGTACCAGGTGTCAGCATTGTTGGGGGGAACCGCAGTGAAACTGGCGAGGATGGTGTTGCAAGTTTTACTGTGAATTTAAGCACATCTATCAGTCAAGAAGAGCGGGACGAGCTTATTGCCGATGGTATTGAGTATTTGGCGATTTTGACAGAAGACGATGGTACGCAGTCTTCAGTTCGGGGTAATGTTGCTGTTGCAGCTCCTGAATCTTTGATTGAGTTTGCTGGCATTACATCAAGTGATGTCAGTGAAATCGGGGGAAATTCGGTCATTAACGTGTCTTTGGCACAGCAGAACAGTGGAGATGCTGTGGTCGGTCGGTCGGTTACCGTAGAGCTGACCAATACGGCTCGTAACCTTGGTGTGACGATTGATCAAGCGACGCAATCTACCGATGTCGAAGGTCGAGCACTCTTTAATTTAAATGTGCCAAATGATTTGACTCAAGCCCAAAGAAATCAATTAAAACAAGATGGCATTACTTATCTAGCCAGCTATTCTGATAACGGCATTACGTATAACTCAGATTTACAAACGGTCGAAGTGACGCCCGTTCAAGTTAAATTTGATATTTTGAATGCCAGTGAAACACAAAATGGTCAATCTGGCTATGAGTTTGATACCACAGGTGGCTTAAGAACAGTCAGTGCTCAACTGATAAATCAAGAAACCAATCAACCCTTAGCGAATCAAGATGTATTATTTAGCATCGCAGATCGTGAGTTGGCTCAACTATTAACGGTCAATGGGCAGATTGGTTCTTCTGTGATTACAGCCACAACCGATGGAAATGGTATCGTGAGTCTTGATGTATTATTGCCCAACGATCTGTCGCAGCAACAACGAGATGCTATTAATAATTCAACGTCGGCATTCACGTTTACTGAAACTGTGTCCAATAAGCAAGCATCCTCTACCATAAATGTCAGTTCTACCATTTCAGACGTTATTATCAAAACCAATGCAACCGAATCACTGAATCTAAATGGCGGTGAGATTGAAGTTCGTGTGGTAGCCGAAGACAGCAATGGGAATAGTGTACCTAATCAAACAGTTGCATTGGCTTTGCCATCACGCATAGCTGAACAAGGCATCACTTTAGCGTCAAGCCCAACGCAAACCACAGACAACTCAGGTGTGGCAACTTTTGTGATTGCAGCACCCAGCAATCTTACCAATGACCAAAAAAACAATATTGGACGTTCGTTTGCGATCGGGTTGGCAACTCGAGATGCCAATGGCAATTCTGAAACTCAAACACAGACAGTCAATACCATTAGACCCACTCAGACTCAAGAAAGCTTGACGCTTGGAGCTAATAAGGTAGTAGATAGCGGTGGTGATACGTTCAAAGTATTTGCTCGCATTACTGATGATAATGGCAATGGAGTTGCTAATACACCAGTACAACTGGCAGTGACTGACCCGCTTAAAACTGGCGTTAGTATTGCTGACAGTACAGTACAGACTGGCAACGATGGTATTGCTGTGTTTGATTTAACACTTGAACCTGGCGATAATGTTGATCAGCAATTGTTGCTACAGGGTATTGAAGTTACAGCAACCGCACGTTCAACGGAAGGTGTCACATTAACGCAGAATTATTTGGTCAATGTGGACAGCACCACCATTGACAGCTATGTAATCCTAAAAGGCTCTGACCGCACTCGTTTAAATACTGGAGGTGACCAAACCAATGTTACCTTTAGGGTAGTGGACAATCAAGGTGGGGCCTTAGAAGGTGTGCCTGTGCAATTAAGTATTGATAATCCAGAACGTACTGGAGCAGCTTTAACCACCACCAGTGTGGTGACAACTGACGCACAGGGACAAATTGAAGCGGGGGTTGTGCTTGGGGCAGGCTCCGTCAATGCCCGTTTAAATCATGACATTGTTGTGACTGCTCAAATCGTGACACCACAATATGATGAAAATGGAAATTCTAACCTTGAGGTGAGAGCAACCGAAGAAATCATCTTGCAAGCCACAGGCACTAGCATTGAGGTTGAAACAACAGATGCTAATCTGACTGGGGGTGAAACTACTGAGGTTACAACCACGGTTACTGATGCCGCAGGTAAGCGGATTGCCAATGCAGATGTCAATTTGGTTGACGCAGATGGCAACACCATTGATGGCATACCTGAAGTGCGTACCGATCAAAATGGTGTGGCTACCTTTGAGTTAAATGAAGCTCGACTGCCATTTGACGATAGTGGTAATCTGCGTGTGTTTGCTCTTGTGAGCGGTGAGAATGATTTGGTTACTCAGCGTAGTAATAACAGTGTGACGCTCGTTCAAGCTTCGTTAGCGGGCATAAGTTTCGGTGAGCTTGAAAACGTTTATAATGTCAACGAAACGCAAGATTTGGTAGTCAATATCCGTACCGATTCGCCAGCTGAGGCTCAAGAACTAATTGGTGAAACTGTCGAAGTGCAAACCACGCTTGGCACGTTTGCAAACGGTGAGGTGATCACTGAGATTGTCATTACCGAAGACATTGTGCAAGATAATCGAATTCTAGTGCCAGTTCAATTGACATCACCAAATGCTGGTATAGCAGTACTTACTGCTGAAGTTGAAGGGCAATCGCTAAGTACTACTGTAGATACTCGATTTAGAGCAACTACGCCGACCAAAATGTTGTTACAAACAGTGCGTTCTGTTATTAAACCAGGTGGCAGCACAGATATTGTTGCGACCGTAAGAGATGAAAACGATACTCCAGTAGAAGGGGTGACGGTGGTGTTTAGTCGTTCCCAAGACACCTCAGCAGGCAGGTTGTCGGCTGCTACGGCAGTGACTAACGAACGAGGTGAAGCGGTTGTTACTTATCAGGCGAATGCAGGGTCTCGCATTGATGGGGTAACGATTAATGCAAGGTTGATGGATGAGTCATTCAACGTGCCTCTTCAAACTACCCAAATTACGGTATCAGTCGATGCTGCGTTTGTCACCTTAGCATTTAGTGATCGTTTAGAAGCCAGTGGTGACGAGATCTATTACTTGAATCCTGCCTCAATTGCAGTGACTGATGGTGCAGGTCGCCCCGTTGCTAATCGTGAAGTGACCATACGTTCAGCAGCAGTAGGCTATGCTCAAGGTAGGTTCTGTGCGGTCCCTACGACGATTAGTTTTACCCCTGAAGCTTCTAGTGAAAGCGACGACTCGGTAGTAACTAGTACACCACAAGTCTTAAACACTGTTGTTACTAATACTTTCCGACAAGGGTTTGTATCAGAAGATGCATTGAATTTCAACTATATTCTTGATGAGTATACTGAAGACCTAAATGGAAACGGTATACTAGATGAAGGTGAAGATGTTAATAATAATGGTGTTTTAGACAGTACGTTTGAAGACATCAACAATAATGGACGGTTAGATCCAATTAACCCCGTTACTATTTTAGGCGGACAGGTCTCTGAAGATGGCTATACCTTTGTCACTGATGAGGAAGGTAAAGTTGACTTTACTATCCGTTATCCTAAGCAATATTCCTCTTGGACAAATATTGAATTCCAGACAACAACACGTTTGGATGGTAGTGAAAATGTCCAATCACTAATAATGACGTTGCCGTTTGCTGCTGATGATATATCAACTACGGATGATGCTGTCATTACCCCTTGGATTAACAACGCTAGTCCATTTGGTTTAGGTAATGTGAGTTGCCCTGATAGTTTATCAATTGCATCTAATGTGCCTGGCGAGCAAACCGTTGTTCAAGTGGCTGATGAGGATATCGGAGCTGGATATACAATTTCTATAAATGGTATAAGTCCAAGTACTAATAATATAGATGATAACTCTGACACCCAAACTGCTTCCTTTATGCAAGCATTCGATTTAGGTTCTTTAGTTAATCTTTCAAGCAATGGTTTCACCTATCGGCAACCCATTATAACCTCTGAATAGTTTGTATAATTTTTCAAGTTATAAAAAACCGCTATCAAATTTGATTTAGGTTTTTTTATTAAGCTATAATATCATTAAAA
>JAAXIL010000108.1:0-5163 GCA_012270355.1 Psychrobacter sp. | reverse complement strand
TTGGGTTTGGACTGAAATGGATATAGAGGCTCTAGAATGATGTATGGTTTGTTTATCAGGATTCACCACCCCACCGCATCCACATCCAAAGTCAGCCGTAAATATTTGCGTTCGGGAATAGCAACCACTTTTTGCCACCACCTGTTTAAAACTTGATGCAAATGGAAGCGGTCTTTGCTAAGTAGCAAAATTTGCGAATGATAACGGCTGTTTTGCCGATGCATAGGAGCATCGACAGGACCTAAAATTGCCAGCTGATTGGGCGGTAACAAATTTAAAGCAGTTTGTAGGGCGTGATGGATGCGTTCGGGTGATTTGCCTTCACATTTGATAAGAGCGGAGTGCGTAAAAGGTGGCAAACCCATCTTTTGACGCTCATTCATCAGCTCATCAGCAAATGCTTCGTAGCCTTCTTGCACCAGTTTTAGGAGCAGTGGATTATGTGGCTGCAGAGTTTGAATCAGCACCTGACCTGCGTGTGCGCCCCGTCCTTCCCGACCTCCCACCTGCAGAATAAGCTGGGCCTTATGTTCTGCAGAGCGAAAGTCTGCCGACAAAAATCCTCTGTCGGCACCGAGCATACATACCAAGGTGACATTCGGGAAATGATGACCTTTTGCCAGCATTTGCGTGCCCACCAATATGGCAGGTTCACCCGTGTTTATTTGCTTATAGAGTTTTTGCCAACTGTCTCGGCGACGGGTGGTGTCTCGGTCAATTTGGAGGATGGGGTAGGTGTGTTCGCTGGTTTGCGGATTACTAAAGATGGCATGCAAACTTTCGGACAGTTTGGTAGTGCCGATGCCTCGGGTATTTAAGTTGCCACTACCACATTCAGGGCAATCGGAAGGCACGCTGGTTTGCCAACCGCAGTGATGACACGCCATATATTTGGGTCGGTTAGATTGTAGTTGGCTTTGATGCACTGTCAAATGAGCATCACAACGTGGGCAGTCGGCTTGCCAACCACACGCTTCACATAGCAAAATCGGGGCGTAGCCTCGACGATTCAGAAAAATGAGTACTTGCTCACCCGCCTCTAGCGTTTGATGAATGGCGGTTATAACTTGTGTGGTTAAGCCCGTATAGTTATCACTATTTAACGGCTTGCTATTGGGGCTTGAAGGTGAGTTTGGTGCTAAATTTGGGGACGGTAAGTTGAGCGAAGGTTGTTTCGAAGGTTGCTTGGAAGATGGATCATTATGTCGATGGTCTGCGTTTTGAGCAAATGTCTTGGGTTGCGATGGTACGGGTGAGTGACTCGTCGCCATGTCACCATGACGTGCATCTATCAGTTTAAACACAGGGGGTAGGGCGTGTCCTGCTCGCTTTGTTAATTTAAGTTCGGTAAGCTTGTTATCTTGAACGAGCTTTAGGTGTTCAAGCGACGGGGTTGCTGAGCCAAGCACCACGGGAATGCCCATTTCATGCCCTCGATACAGAGCCACATCGCCCGCCTGATAACGCAGGCTGTCTTGTTGTTTGTAGGACAAATCATGGGCTTCATCCACGATAATCATGCCCAAATTAGCATAAGGATAAAGCACTGACGAGCGAGTACCGATGATAATTTGAGCGTGTCCCATACGGCAATCTTGCCAACCTCGCAGGCGATCTGTGTCGCTCAAATTGGAGTGCAAAAGTAGGATGCGGGCAGCAAACCTTTGAGCAAAGCGGGCTTTGGTTTGCGGGGTTAAGCCAATCTCAGGGACAAGAATCAGTACTTGTTTGTCTGTTTCAAGCACCGTCTGCATCGCTTGTAAATAAACTTCGGTTTTACCACTACCCGTCACGCCATTGAGTAGAAATCCCGTATATTTTTGAGCTTCAATGGCTCCCCGAATTAGAGCGACTGCTTGTGCCTGTTCCTCATTCAAATCAAGCGGCATTTTGGCAAGACTGGCGGGTTTTGGCGGCTCAGGCAGTTGTTCAAAGCGTTCGATTAACCCTTTGTCTGCCAGCTTTTTTAAAAAAGGACGGGTCATACCCTCAAACAACAGCACCTCTTCGCTTGCACCATGCTCACCGTGTAGCTTGAGCATGGCAAATTGTTGTTTTTGTTTATAAGCATTGGCATGAAAATCATCGTCGGTTACGTCAGTCGCTATTCGCCAATGTGTCACCAAAAAATCCAATGGCTTGCCCTGTCGAATTAGCGTCGGTAACATCACTGAGAGCACATCGCCAAATGGGTAATGATAGTAGCGGGCGAGCCAACGGGCAAACTTAAGCATTTTAGCGTCTAAAATTGGCTCATCATCAATGCAGACTTGGATGGTTTTGAGTTTAGCGCGACTGACATCACTGTCCTCGCTATCGACATGAGCCACAACCAGTCCGATTAGCGTTTGTCTGCCAAATGACACCTTGACCCGAGAGCCAATGTTAGGAAGAGGCTCTTCAGCGATGGGCAGATAATCGAATTCCCGATACAGGGGAACGGGCAGGGCAACCCGCAAGAGGGGGATATGAATGGAGAGCTTGGCAACTTTTGACAAGGGATAATGATTTAGGTAGTTGGGTTAATCGGATTCAAGATGCAAAATTGCTTCGATTTCAACCACCGCCCCTTTGGGCAAGGCGGCAACTTGTACGGCGGCCCGAGCAGGGTAGGGCTCAGTAAGGCGTTCAACGAACAGTTTATTAAGTGCGTCAAAGTCGTTTAAGTCAGTCAGTGAGACATTAAATTTCACCACGTCAGCAAGCTTGCCACCTGACGCCTCACATATTGCAGCGAGATTGTCCATCACTTGCCGTGCTTGAGCTTCAAAACCATCGGCAAGCGACATGGTCGAGGGGTCAAGTCCAATTTGTCCTGACACATAAACCGTGCTACCCAAAGCTTGGCTGACTTTGACTGCTTGTGAATATGTACCAACGGCAGCGGGAGCGTTATCGGTGTGAATGATGGTTTTTGGCATAATCTTTCGCCCATAAAATGTAGTGAATTAAGTTCTAAATTAAAAAAACTGAATGAAGGGTTATTGGTGCATTTTCCGCCCAACACTTGAGGATACAAATAACGGTTTAATATGGTCAATGCCTTGTTGTAAGTGACCGACCCCCCGCACTTGCAAGCGAATGATGGTGTCATGATTTCGCAAATCAATCTCTTCAATTTTGATGCCGATTTGACCTAAGTCATGTACCACTTGCGACACCTGTTGATCGCTAAGTACCGAGGAGATGTGAATATTTGAGGTAAAATAAGGGGGCTTAGTGCCTGTATCTTCTAACGATTCAAGCTCATCTTTTGACCGCCATAACATAGGTTGCATTAACTCATAGGGCTGACGTTGTTTTTCGTTTTTAATGAACTGACATTCTTTACGGTGAATCATCAATCCTTTATTGCGGGTCATGTGTCCGACAATGTCATCACCATAAATAGGATGACAACAGGCAGAAAAATGCACTTCAATCCCGTAAGCGTCTTTCAGTAAATCTTGCGGCTGTTCCCCCGTGAGCGAATGATGCTGATGCTGTAAAGCCTCGTCATCGCTAAACAAACGCATGACCACAAATTGTGGCAACAACACGCCCTGACTGATGCGAGCGTACAATTCAGATTTTGAAGAGCAATTTTGCCATGCCAGTACATTTTGCCAGTCGGCTTCAGTCACGTCGGCAAGCGACTTGTCGTATTTTTGCAGTACCCAATTGAGCGACTGCTTGCCGTAATTGTACTGCTCAGACTCAGGCAGCTTTGCCAAATAGTCTTGAATTAGGTTGCGAGCCTTAGGAGTGATAGCAACCCCAAGCCATTCGGGGCGAGGTGACGCAGTTGGATCGGTTTCGATTTCAACGGTTTCACCAAATTCAAGCATGGTACCGAGTTTAGCGGGTTTACCATCGATAGTTGCCCCCGTAGCAACATGTCCCACTTTAGGACCGACGGCATACGCAAAGTCCAAAGCGGTAGCCCCTTGATGAATGTAGTAGGGCTCTCCTTGTGGGCTATAGCAAATGATTTTATTGTCCGCAAACAAGGAATAAATTTTATTGAGCAAATCACTATCAAAAATTTCATCGTGTTCATTAACGAACTCATCAACATTGCGAAGCATGGCATTAAGCACCATCACGCTGTCTTCGGATGCATTTTGCCAAGCCACTGCCCCCACTCGAGCATTTTTTTCCATCTGCCTAGTGAGAATTGTAATACGGAAAGTGGCGTGATCTTGATGGTAGGTGAGTATTAACGATTGATTGCCACCAAACGAGGGATGGCGAATGTTATCGTGAAAGTATTTTGGCGGAATGTGGTAGTCTGCGACCAACTGTTCAGCGAGTAGGTAGCAGTCCTCAACGCTATGCAATACGACGGTAAAGGCATACTGTTGAATGAGGTGGTCAGGGTCGCCTTTATCATTAAAAAAATCTCGGTAAATTGCCACATCATTATCCAGCACTCGCACATGCCCCGAGATGTCTAGCTCATCGAGCATGTCTGACAGATAAATCGAAATGGCATCCATGCGAAAACGTCTGCCCAGCCCCTGCTGTATGAGTTTGCCTTGTATCATCTGATAACGTTCAGGGTTCAGACGGTGATAGCAAAGCACCTCAATGTATTCTGCCAGATCTTGAAAGCCCAAAAACTTACCAAATGGCACATAAAAATTTAGTGTTTCTTGAGCCGTTGCCCGCTGTTTTTCGGGACGTACCGCATCCATCGTTGACATATTGTGCAGGCGGTCAGCAAGCTTAATCATTAAGACATGAAAGTCGGAGCGAGTTGCGTCAATAATTTTGCTCAAAGTCGCTGCTTTGTTTTCAAGTTTGTTGTGGCTTGACGATTTGAGTTTGGTCACCCCATCGACCAGTTTCGCCACCCGTTCGCCAAACGCCTGCTCCACATCTTTATGAGTGATGGTGGTGTCCTCCACCGTGTCATGCAAAATTGCTGCACAGATGACATCTCGATTTTGCCGAAAGCCAGCCAAAATTTCGGCTACCGCAATTGGGTGCGTGATGTAAGGCTCTCCTGATTTGCGGACATCATTGATATGAGCAATCTCGCCCATCTCGCACGCTCTAAGGACATCGCCTCGATCAGCCTTGTTCATGTAATCCAGTGACCAAAGTAAATTACGCTGTGCCAAATCTACCTTTGGATGCAAACGTTTGGGTCGGTTTGCCATATAGTCAGTGGTGCTAAAA
>JAAXIL010000247.1:16691-17269 GCA_012270355.1 Psychrobacter sp. | reverse complement strand
TAATGAGCGAGTAGGGGGGCAGGTACGCCCGTGGCTTCATATTCGCCCGTATCGACATCGATGCCCGGTGTGGTGAGTAGCAATTTACAGGGGTCGATAAAATATTGATTGTCGGCATATTGCTCAAAATCATGCCACCGCTCGCCCGCCTTGAACGCAAAAAACCGCACGTCGCTGGCGATGGTTTCGGTGTCATAATCCTGCCACGGTTTGCCGTCAATGGTCGGAGGGACAAAGGGTTTAATCATGGTACAAGTATCAAGTAGCATCTTACGGGCTTCGATACCACCTTTGATGCACTCATACCACAACCGCTCGCCTGCTTTGCCTTCGTGCATTTTTGCGTTAACATCCAGCGAGGCAAATAGTGGATAAAATGGACTGGTCGAAACGTGCATCATAAACGAATTGTTAAAGCGTTTATGGCTGACATAGCGAGACTGCCCGTTAATGTGATTGTCCTTTTTATGAATTTGCGAGGCTTGCGAAAAACCTGCCTGCTGTTTATGCACCGATTGCGTCACCAAAATACCGGGGTCGTCGGGGGTCAATTACAAAAGTAGGGGGGCACAATCCTG
>JAAXIL010000247.1:0-16681 GCA_012270355.1 Psychrobacter sp. | reverse complement strand
CCCAGCACCCCGCCCGCCCCACACCCCCCCCAGTGCGTCCCCAACATCCCGGGCCCGCCGGGCGCCCATCCCAACTGTAGGTGCCCACAATCCTGCATCATCGGGATAAACTGCTCATAGCCCACCCATGCACTGTCGAACAAAATGTAATCGCACAAATGCCCGATTTTATCCACCACTTGCCGAGCGTTATAAATCGTGCCGTCATAAGTACCCAGCTGTATCACCGCAATGCGAAACGGACGTGCGTCGTCGGCTCGCTCAGGAGCGACTTCTCGGACTCGCTCTCGAATCTCTGTCTCATCAAAACAATGTGAAGCGATGCCCCCAATCAAGCCATACGCATTGCGGTCGGTTTCCAAATAAACGGCAGTTCCTCCGCTTATTGATAAGGCAGATTGATACACCGACTTGTGATTGTTGCGATCGAATAGCACCAAATCGCCATGAGCTACCAATGCACCGATGGCGATTTTATTGGCTGAGGACGTGCCATTTAGCACAAAATAGGTCTTGTCGGCATTGAACACTTTGGCGGCATGGGCTTGAGCCTGATAAGCTGGACCTTCGTGAATGAGCAAATCGCCCAGACGCACATCGGCATTACACGAGTCTGCCCGAAATAGGGTTTCGCCAAAGTATAAAAAGAAACGTCTGCCAGAAGGATGATGCCGAAAAAATTGCCCGCCCTGATGCCCAGGACAATCAAAAGCCGCATTACCGTAATCAGTATAATCCATCAACGCCTTAAAAAACGGCGGGTCAAGGGTATCGATATAATGAGCAGCAGCAGCATTGACTAATTGACCGTTATAATATTTTTGGTCATCAGCAAGCTCTAATACACCATAAACGTGTGGTAACCATTCATCGGGCACACTGTCGCCATATTTGATCGCCACGAAAATGGGAATATCAAAGCCCAAATCTTCAATTTCTTCATGTGCCATTGGCAAATCTGCCATCGTGACCACAATGGCGGCAATGTTAGTAAAATCTGTGCCAGCCACGTCGGTGAGACGATAGTCACAGTTTAGGGCATAGTCAATGTTGGGGCTGATGGCGATTTTCATAATATTGATATTCTATTTATTGTGATAAAAATTGAGTTAAGTATACAGCGAAAAAAAACTGGCATTAAAGCCAGTTAGTTTAATCGTTTCGACAAAAAACGGGTAGGGGATTTGACTTAAAAGTCGAATATATTAAGGTGTATTTACTTCATCAGAAGGGCGAATAGCATAATTAGGGTTGTTAGTCATGCCTGAAGATAAAATACGAGTACGGAAATATTTCGACTTGCCATCAAGTACTTTATCCACATCTTTTACCAAGTTTTCAATCACATCATCATACACACCATGATGCAACTCGGTTTCAAACGCCGTATAAGGGTGCTTGCGAGCGGCAGAGGCGACTTCGGTGATGCCATCTTTATTAAAAAAGAAATCCACACTGCCATCGGTATTTAGCACACTGATTAAATGACCGCCATCTAAAGGCATTTCAATGCGTTCAGGCAAAAATACATAGTCCTCAACGTTCATCATTTCTTTTTCAATCGAACGCTTTACCATAGATTTAATATCAAACATAAGTTACCTTAAAAATGTTAACAATAAAAAAATCGATACATAAACCCGTCCATTTATTATCGACCATAGCACGACTTTTATTCTAGCCATTATAGGGCTTAATTTTAATAGGCGTTATGTTACACGTCTTTGTCGCCATTTTTAGCGATTCTAAGTCCTGCAAAGGTTTGAGCGGTCGGCATGACCTCTAACGTATTCACATTAACGTGAGCTGGGCTATGAATGAGCCAGCTAACAATATCGGCGATGTCGACTGCGGACATGGACTCAAACCCTTCGTACACCTTGTTTGCTTTGCCCGTGTCGCCATGATAACGCACCACAGAAAACTCCGTACCGCCCACATTGCCAGGTTCTAGGTTGGTCACTCGCACATTTTTGCCAAGCAAATCTGCACGTAAGTTTAGGCTAAACTGTCGTACAAAGGCTTTGGTCGCCCCATAAACATTGCCACCAAAATAGGGATAATTGCCCGCAATCGAGCCCACATTGATGATATAGCCCGAGTTTCGCTCAACCATATCAGGCAAAATGGCATGCGTAAGAGCAATCAATCCCTTAATGTTGGTATCCACCATGGTCATCCAATCATCAAGTTTAGTTTCAAAGGCAGCCTCAGTACCCAAAGCAAGCCCTGCGTTATTGACCAAAACATCAATGGGCATGCTATCGCCATGCTCGCTGTTTAGTTTGTCTAGCATGGGCTGAATGGCAGAGATGTCGCTAATGTCGCATGCCATGCCAATAAATTGTCCGCTTTCAGTTTCTAAGTCGCTCGTCAACTCATCCAACTTAGCCTGACGACGACCAACACCGATAACGGTGTGACCCTGACTAACTAACAGTTTAGCAATCGCTTTACCAAATCCTGCGGTTGCACCCGTGACCAGAATGGTTTGTTGTTGGGTTTGCATCAGTCATGTTCCTTAAAATATTTCTATAAGTATTTTTGAATCGAATAGTATTTATAAGTTCAGTTTAGCATCTTTAAAGCGGTTGGTTAAACTTCGCATAATGTATATTATGTTAAATAGACTATTTTAGGAAAATACTCTTAACAGTAGTTCTCACCCTTATATATTATTGATTTCCAATTCTTAACCACCTCGCTTTAAAGACAAATATGTTTGAATAAGTTTAAGTGGTAGTTGTCTCGCTGTGGTTTGCAAACACAGCGTGCCCGTAGTTTGCGATAGATTTTCATGCAATCGCTGGCGAGTGTCGGCATGAGCCTGTAGCGAATGATACAACAACGCATCATCAAAGTTTTGTGGCGGTAACTCGCCTGCCAGCCTGACTTGCACCGCTTCTTCCGTCAGGTTAGCAAACACCACTTGATGACGACGGGCGAGCAAATGCATGGCTTGGGTCAGCTCAAAGCTGGCTTCGGTGCGGGTGTTGCTAATGACAATGACGAGCGAGCGTTTTTTGAGGCGTTTTAGTAAAGTTTGGCTGGCAACCAAATAATCGCTGGTCTCAAGCGTGGGTGATAAATCTGCTGTGGCATTCAGAAAGTGACGAATCAACGACCCTCCTTTTTTGACTGGCAGGTACACGTCTTGTCCTGCAAAGGTCATCAGACCCACTGCATCCCCTTGTTTATTGGCAACGTAAGCGAGTAGCAATACTGCATTGAGCACTCGGTCAAAATAATGGATGTGGTGCTTGGTGTTGTCTGCCCTACCCGTCAGATTATCGCTTTGCGTGTGTCGCCCTTGCGAGGCAGTCATAGCTTCTTCAAGGTCGGTCGTGTCTTGATGTCGCATTTGCTCGCCACAATCAAGCAAAAACACCACGTCTTGGTCGTTATCATCATCAAAGGTTTTGCTCATGAGCTTATTGATGCGAGAGCTGGCTTTCCAGTCAATTTGGCGGATGGCATCGCCTGCGGAATATTCACGCAGTTTTAGAAAGTCACTGCCCTGCCCTTGTCTGAGTAAGGCTTGAATGCCTGCATCTATGCTTTTTTCAAACACGGCGGACAACTCGTTATTAAGTAGCCCTGAAAAATCGGCTAATACCCGAAGCGGTTTGGCGTGGGCATGCGTATCTATCAAAGTAAATTGACGGGTAAATAACCCAAACGGTGAGGATACTTTTAGGTGCGATTGCCAAAAAAACCCAGTGCCCCGTTTGACTGCCAAAACGGGATAAAAAATATCCATTTGTGCATGCGTTTGCGAATGTTGAGCGTTGTTTAATATTGAGTGGTTTTGGCTTGATTTGGTCAAAGGAATGGTGACGGCTATCGGCATCGCTTCATTGGGTGAGCCACTTACATTATCTGCAATGCCAATAGGCATCAGTTGGTCGGGATAATCATCATAAAATTGGACGTTTAATGCGTTAATAAAGCCTAATTTTTGGATAATTTCTCGCACTAAATTTGCAATACTTAAACCCAATTTTCTGATACCACTCGTGTTTGCAGACGATACCTCCTGTAAGCTTAACACCGCATGAATGTCGAGTTCCTTAAACACAGGCACGTTATTGGGATAATGCCGACGTACAGCAAATTGGCTCGGTTGGCTAAAGTTGATAAGGCAAAGCACGTCTATCGCTACAACAATCAAACCCATTAGCATCGACAATATGCAAATGGTTAAGCCAAATTCAGAAAAAGGTATCAATGCAGACAGACTTGATATACCAAGCCCATTGGTCATAATGAGTGCGGTGCAAACACAGACAACTAGCCACCACCAAAAAACCAGTTTTACCAATCGTTTACTGGGTTGATATTGCATCAATCGTTGCCAACGAGATGGCTGTATGAACTCGCCAGGTGACGGGATTGATGCAGACGGCAACTGGGCAGAATGGGCGGAATCTAAATGAGCCACGGCTTATTGTCTCGGTGCTGGCACGGAAGCGACGATTTGGTTGATGACTTGGTCGGGGCGGATGCCATCGATTTGTTGGTCTGCACCAAGCGTCAATCGGTGTCGCAGTACGGGCACTGCCATTTTTACCACATCGTCAGGGATGACGTATCCCCTACCCTGCATTAAGGCGTAGGCTCTGGATGCTCGCAGGATGGCGATGCCCCCACGAGGTCCTGCTCCACTTTGAATGCTAGGCGACTCACGGGTGAGGCGGACAATTTGTAAGGCGTATTCTATAATGCGGTCATCCAATGCGACTTCGGCGGTCATATTTTGTAGCTTAATGAGTGTTGCTGGTGACATGACTTGTGGTACGGCATCGAGATTGAGGGTCGCTCCGACATGTCCTCCAAGGACGGTTTTAACCATATTGGCTTCGTCGGCAAAGTTTGGATAGTCAATCAGGACGTTAAACAAAAAACGGTCTAGTTGGGCTTCGGGCAACGGGTATGTGCCCTCTTGCTCAAGCGGGTTTTGGGTAGCGATGGTAATGAATGGGGCTTTCAATTCGTAGGTTTTGCCCTCAATCGTCACTTGATGTTCCTGCATGACTTCTAATAAAGCAGATTGTGTTTTTGCTGAGGCTCGGTTGATTTCATCAGCAAGTAGCAGGTTACAAAACACAGGACCTCGGCGGACTTTCCAGTTGCCCGTCTGCATGTCGTACAGCGTATGCCCCGTGATGTCGGCAGGCATAAGGTCGGGGGTGAATTGCACACGATGGTAGGTTCCACCAATGGCTTTGGCAAAGGCTTTCACCATCAAGGTTTTGCCAAGCCCTGGCAAGCCTTCAATCAAGACATGACCGCCTGCAATAAGACAAACACAGACCTGCTCGATAATATCAGTCTGCCCAATCATCCCTTTTCCGACCGCTTGTTTTAGCTGATCGGTTAGGTTTTGGGCTTTCTGCCATGCGTCACTCTTTTTATTTACGTTAGGATTAGCTTCAGAATTGGAAGATGTATTAGACGTTTGGTCTGGTATGGGTTGCATGGAGATTTCCTAATTTATAAATTTTAGATTTTTAAGTTTTGCAATTTAATCTATGTTATTTTAACAACTGATTGATAAGCCACAGCGTTTGCGAAAGTTGGGTCAATTCTTTGGCACTCATCTTATCGTCAAGCGGATTAAATAAAGCGATGTTTAAGCGTTGCTGGCTCAATAGTTGAGAAAAGTCATTTGTCCCCTGCCCGTCTGCTTCATTTGTCCATTCTTTAAATTCACCTCGGGCAAGGGCTTTGTTTAACGCATCCTTCAAAAAGGGATAAACGCTGGCGATGGTTAATCGGGCATCGCTTGGCGAAGTGTTTAGAGTGGTATTTAAAGGGTTACTTGAAGTGTTGGCATTTACGTCATCATCATGGATTGTGTCGTAACCAGCATTGACGGGCACATGAAGCCTCAGCTTTCTAAGCGTCTGCTTTCGGGTATTGTTGATAAGTGCATGTGCTTTGTCGTGTTGCCAACCATAACGCCCTACTTGACGAAAATATCGCAAAATGTCAAACGAATTGCCATCGGTCAGATAGTGCCGTTTACCAAATCGGTTATAGAGCGACCACAGCCATAAAAATGTCAATAACGCCAAACTCAGCACTGCAAAACGGGCTTTTTGCCACAGTAAATTGGGCAGAGGTAATACGTCGGTATAAGGCAAAATCCATACCGATCCTGTGATGATGTGACCATCTGCATCGATTTGCGGTTGCCAAGTGTCTGCTGTTAAGGCAAGCAGGATTTCAGCATTATCAAATTTATCCAACGAATTATGATTAGTGTTGGTTAACAGGGGCGTTTCGGGTTGCGGTAGCAAATCGCTGGCAAGGTTAGACTTTTGTGGCTGTGCCGAGGTGTCAAGATTGTTGGCATCGGCAAGCTCATTCACCGTTGAGGCGACGGGTGTGGGCTCGTCGTATATGGCTTGATTTGGATTTGGATTAACAAATAACGTATCGTTCGTTAATACCGTCAAACGTCCAGACCCCAGCTTAACATCTATCATCGCCTCTTTAGCTGGGGCAAAGGCTTCAAGTAAAATTTGCGACGGTTGTTGTTGCAAAAATCCTATATAATCCAGCGACTGGTTGAGAGTGTCGAGATAATTCTTATCGCCTCCATAACGATATTCACCCAATTTTTCTAATGAGCCAACGTTAGGATTAGCAACTGGGTGCGTGGGCGATGAAAGATTCACAACATCGCGATGCTTATTCTTAGCAGTATAGCGTTCAATTTGCTCGGTTAAGTGGCGTTTTTCGCTTGCAAGATAGTGACGAATACGTTTTAAGCGAGCAATGTTTTTAGGGTCGGTTGGTTCGAGGCTAGCAATGTCGTCGAGGGATGGTTGTTTTGTGTCTTCTGCATCGTCATTGCCATTATCGTCGGACATCTCCTCTCGCATCCCAAATCGCTGTGTATCATAGGCAACGATGGGTGTATAACTTTCCTGTTGTCCATTTACCTGCAAAGCATCAACACTGGTTGCTTCGGGGAACAATGTCGCAAAGGCTTGAGTATCAAGATTTAGGCGATATTGGTTATTTGCAATTAGTAACGGAGTCGGATGGCTGGCAAATGCAACCAAACTAAACTCCTGCTCCTCTACCATATCGGATAGATCCGAATAAGGCGACAATTCTTCGTAAAGTTGGTTAATTCCCTTCAGTAATGATTCTTTTTTTGCCTCAGAAATATTACCGTCTCTAACTAGGGTGTCATAAGCCTTTTCTCTACTTTCAATCTGCTCTCGCAGACCGCTCACCTTGTTCCATAACGCTTCCTCTATCAACGTCGGTTTTTTATACCAACCGTCATAATTTAAGTTCAAAATACCAAGACGGTTTAGGAATTGATTGCCTTCTTCAAGTTTGCTTAACGATTGGCGTAGCTCTTCTTCGTCCCAGCCATCAAGTTGATATGCAATGCCCTCGTCATGCAGTCCATTAAGATTCACCTCTTCAACATCATTTTGCGTTAGAGGTTCACCAATAAAGGTAATGAGATGACCGCCCGACTCAACCCACGTTTGCAGGGCATCGAACCGCTTTGGGGTCAGGCTGGTATTCATGCTATTGATGATGAGGGTATTGGGAACGGTCTTGCTGTCTATCTCGGTGGTCGCTTCGGGTAGGTCGTCGAGCAGGGCTTTTACGTCATCATCCAACAAGGTAGTGGCTACAGGGGCAAACAAAGCATCGGGGGCAATATCTGCATCATTGGTTTTTGTGTCACTGGTTTCTGCATCACTATTTTCAAGAACGTTAATTTCTGAGTTATTTGCGACCTCAACATTAGAGTCGATCCACTCTGCTTGTTTTGCCGACGCTATTGAGGCTTCATTGATGAGTAATTGACTGGCGTAATAAGGGTTGTAATTCGCCCGTTCGGTCATCTGATAGCGGGTATGGCTGACCTTTTGAAAGTGCTCAAAAAACCATAATGCATAGCCCACGCAAGCCAACACCAACAACACCACAATGAGCAGGGTGCGAAGGTTGACTTCCCACTTGCCAAGCATGAATGTGGTCGCCTTGGTTGAGGTAGAAAATTTAGTCGAGGCGGTCGGCTTTTGAGTTGCCATTTACACACCTTCCTCGGCAAGTTTGCCAGTATCTGTCTTGAACTCAGAAGGTTTGGGCCTGACTTTGGGTGAATTGATTGGCGAATTGGTCAGTGTGGTTGCCCAATCGCTTGCCAACTCTTGTAAGCGGGCGTGTATCGTCGTCATGTTGGTACTAGTCAGCGTGTTGTCATCGTAGGCTACCCGCATCCACACCTGAATTACCTCTGTTAAGTATGGCTTGAGGGAAGTCAGCCGATGATCCTCTGCATCCAAATCAGCGACTGCATGTAATTGGCGTAAACATTGCCCTTCGGTGGTAGCAGGATCGATATATGCCAATTTCTGCTTGGCTAACCATCGCAATACACCTCGGTAAAGCAATGATGCTCCAATCTCAATATTCTCCGCCAATTTTTTTTCGTCATTCTCTGTTAGCAACGTCAATACCACTTGCCCCAATTCTGCATGGGCAGGCAAGTCATGCCAATGTTGCACGTTGCTGGACTCAAGGTATTCGTTGACACGACTTCGAGGGCGAGTAAGCGAGCGAAACGCATTACCCCAGCCGTTTTCACTGGCTCGATAAATTACCCAACCGATAAAGGCCAATAATGCCAGTATCAAAATTAGCTTAATCGAGGTGGTAAAAACATCATAAGCCGATGCCCCATCTACGTCGTCGAACATATCACCAAACAAAAAGTCGAATAGTTTTTCTAGCCAGCTTTTTTCGGGCGGGGCGTATTCCTGCGGGGGCTCAGGCTTACGTTCCCACTCTTCGATTTCCTTCACTTCAGTGTAGGTGTCGCTGGTGATGACTTCGAACAGCAGTTCTTGCGTGTCTAGCGTGTTCTCAGTGTCGAGGGGGGTATTTATGGCGGGCTTTGGTGTGTTAAGTTGTGTCGTTTCAAATTGCCCTGTTGCTTGTTGGCTTTCGGCATAAGCCAATGGTTGAGCCAAACCAAACATACTCAAAACACTTATGGCGACGGCAAGTTTTTTTATCGTCATAAGCCTTGCCCCATTTTTGTAACTGGTTGTTCGGTTTGGGTACTAGACTGAGAAAGACTTGAAGAGGTCGAAGGATTAGGTGTTATTTGCATCAAATTAGACGTCTTGTTCAGAGACTGTTGATACCGCTTTGTCAGTTGCTTAAACACCAACTCGACATCCCATCCTTCGAGCAAACAACGTTTGGTGAGATACACCGCAAAACAGACCGCTACAAAAAATGGGGCAATGAGGCTTGCCCCAATAAAATATAAGATGCCAAATGCGAGTTCTGCCCAATTTTCCACCAGTTCGGATACACTAAAAAACATCTCCGACTCAAGCAAAGAAAACGGAATGAGTGCCACCAAAAACAACAGCATCCCGAGGGCAAAAAAGGATTCGATATGCACAAGTACGATGGTTTGCCAACCAACACCCCCACCCTGCCCACGTTGCAAGACGTTAAGGCGGGCTTTGAACTGCTCATTGCTGGGGCGTTCCAGTTGCAAAATGGGTAGCATGAGTTGTCGCTGAGTTGAAATGCGGTGACGTAATAAAAGTTTGCCTGCATCAGGTTTGATGCCGTGTTTTAGGCTTCGCCCTGTTTTAATCACGGATTGTATGCTGGCTTGCCTTGTCGGGGTGGGCTTTGATAGTGCCGAATCAAACAAGGCTTGTCCCATCCATGACACCATGGGTTTTTCGTATATCGGTTTGAGCCACCAAAACAATAGAAATAACACTTCGACAAACCAATCTGAATGAATCAATTCCCCCAACAAACCCATTTCTGCTAAGTTGTCAGCAAAAAACAGTTTGCCCAGCATGGGCAATAAAAACAGTAAGATAAAAAATGGTAATGACATTTTGACCCAAATTTGCCACAGTGGCTCAAACCAGTGCCGAGCCATCATCGTGCCTAGGTCAATGGCCTGCACGGTTGGCATGGGACGCACTGCCACTTGCATGTGATCAAGTTTCATAATCGCCTCCGTCTATCTGGCGGGGCAATTGCAAAGACCGTCCTGCATATAGCAGATAGCCAATCACCACAATCCACAGGGCGACACCAACGACATATTTAACCGCATTTGGAATAACAGTGGACGATGACCAAAACGCTTCAATGAAGGCTGCGATAAACGTCATGGTAGCAGCTCCAATCAGCAGCTCAATGCTTTGTTTACCCGCAATTTTAAAGGCATCCAATCGCCCAAAATTACCTGGCATAAACAAGGATTGTGCTAAGCGTAATCCCGCCGCTCCGCTAATGACCGCCGCTGTTAATTCAAACGAGCCATGCCCTGCCACAAATGACCAAAACGTCTCAGAAAAGCCAATACCTGTCAGATGTCCTGCCACGCCGCCTATGACCAAACCGTTATAAAGTAGGCTCAGTAGCGTGCCAATGCCCGCAAAAATGCCCATGCCATAAATCCGAAAGTCGATGCCGATGTTGTTTTGAATATAGTGCCCAAACATCATCAGATCAGTATCCGACTCACGGGATGCCTCACGTCCAATCATCTCATTATTGGGATCGTACATATATTCCATCATGCGGACTTGTTCTTGTGGCATGATGCTATAGAGCATGTCCGATTGGGCATAGCACGCCCAGCCCATCAACAAAGCAGGAATCAAAAACACCGCTAGACTGAGCCAAAAAAGGTTGGCGTGCTGACGTAAGCGAATGGGAAAGGTGTAACGAAAAAAGCGATAGATGCGAGACCAAACGTGGGTTTGATGCTGGTAGAGCATTTGATGCCCTGCAATCACTTGCTCATGCAAACGGCTTACTAAGGCAGGGCTATAATGGCGTTGCTTGGCAAGGGCGTAATGCTGGCAGATGGTGCGGTAAAGGCGAATAAATTCGTAATCGCCAGATTTAATGGTAGCCTTAGTCTTAGAATCAGGCATTGGGCTTGTTGATGCATAAGACTGGGCTTTACTTCTTTTCTCTAAAATCAACAACGCATCAAAACGTTGCCACAGTGGGGCGAATTGGGCTTCAAACTGGTTTTGTTTCATGAATTGCCCTCGCCCATTGTTGCGGAGTTTGTAGGCAAGTTATGGCTAGGGTTGTGTGAATTCGCTAAAGATTGATTGCCAACAATCCCTTCAATGCGTTTATAAACCGCCAGCAACATCACGTCATCGGGTAATGGTTTTAAGGCAGGTAATTTGGAGCTTGAATAGTTTGCCGTGCCAGTCTGACGCACCGTATGGCTAAGTAGTGGACTGAGGTGATGCACAATTTCAAGCTGGCGAGCATCGGACAAAAACCATGCCCGCTCGGCAAATGACAATAAGGCTTGTTGCTCATGCAACTGCAAGGGAAAAGTAAACAAAGGCACGCTGGTGACCGATACCGCCCTGTTTGCGGACAAGTTCGCTAATTTTTGGTTGGTTGCGGTAAGTTGATCTGCCAGGGATTTGCCTGCCGTCACCCCATAAACTTTGCGAAACAGCCCTGCTACCTCATCTTGCTCACCATACACCACCATCGTACCCGCCACCATGTCGCCAATTCGTTGCGATTTGCGATTAAACAGCACCGAGAACACACCAACCAGATACATAAATGGCAAAAAATCCGCTACCCGTAGCAAGTTGCGTATCATCGACGCTGACAAGGTGATGGGCGTGCCATCATCATGACAAACATAAATGCCTTGCGATTTTTTGCCTGGCGTCATGCCTGAGCGATACACCTCAAAATAGACGGGATACAACCAGGTAATCAAAAATATGCCAATGGCAATGAATCCATACCCCGCCTCGCCAAAAAAACTAAACACAAACACCACACTCATATAAATCACAATGCGAATCAGCGAGTCTATGAGCCATGCTGACACCCGAGGCAATACCCCTGCGGGAGTCAGACTAAGAAGCAGGCCTTCGGGTGTGGGATAGCTGGCGACATTGTCGATTAAAGTAGGTTCATCTGGCGTTATGTCATCGGTAGCTATTCCCCTCAGTGATTCAGCATTTGAGGAGGTAGCCGAAATAGTTTGATGCATCAAGGTGTTGTCTCACCATTTGCTGCATCTGGAACATTGTTAGGCGTTTCATCTACCAAAATTTTAGTCTCTGACATTCGCATAAACTCTTCATAGCTCACACCGCCATTTGAGTTACTATTTGAACTGTTCGTCGCTTCGTTGCCAAGTGCGGCATCAATCGCTGCTTGTACTTCTGGGTCATCAGCCGTGTTGTTATTAACCGAATTAGTAGCGGGGTCTACATTCGGCTCCACACTTTCATCTTGAGGTGACGCAGGCTCTTCGGCTACAGGTTCACCCATTTGGGTTTCTAAAGACGTGTCATCTGCTGACGTAGGTACAGATTCTGTCGCTTCATCGGTCGTCGAAACGACAACTTCCTCAGCTGTCGGCTCAGCACCGACTTCCTCGAGTATAATTTCTTCATTCATAGGATCGGTATATTCGGTAGCCATCATGGCGGGAAACATGAGAGCTAACGCAAAAGGCACCAAAATTGCCACCACTGACAATACAGCGAGCACTTTTTCAATCGTTGTATTTGGTGCATCCGGCAAGCCATATTCGTTTGTACCAATATCACCAGCTTTAAAATAGAGCAAATAGATGAGATAGAAGTTGGCAAGTGGTACTAGCCACAATAACAACCACCACCCCGATTTGCCTACATCATGCAATCGGCGACGGGGCAAAAATACATAGGTAAAAGCAAGCACAGGCAATGACAATAACAACAGGAGGATGGGCAATAAACCCAATGCTGCCGTTGACTCAGTCGCCATATTCATCATGACGGCTGTCGCTCCACCCATCATTATCATGGCAATGAGTAGGATAATGGCGAAGATAATGCCCCAAATTACGCCATAAGCGAGCAGCTTTACTCGCCCGATACGTCCTGTGGTGGAATACCATGGCTCATAGTTATACTCAACCGTATTTCCAAAATCTGTCATATCACTACTAGGAGCAGCGTACGGATCATAAGCTGTTTTAGCAAATTCCTCACTATCGCCCTTTTGTAAGTTTTCCTTCATTGGCGATGAGCCACCTATAGGCGAGTTATCGACAGGTATATCATCTTCATAGACATAGCCATGGCTGTCTAAAGAGGGCGTCCTATTATCAGCCAGGGGCTCTGACGTTGAATTAGGTGGAATATCTAAGGCTTTTTTACGCTTAAACTTGCCTAAAAATCCACCACTTTTGCCACTACGGTTCAAATTACTATTAAAAAAAACATCGGCTTGTTCTTGCGAAGATTGAGTTGTTTTCGTCTCTTTTTTAAATGGGGTTTTCATGGTGGGAAGGCTCCCTCATCAAAGTTAAATATCATTTAAAGCGAAGTAAATTTTTCCTGATTATAACCAATCGTAATCTAACTGTAACCCTATTTACAGTCGTTAAACTCTTTGAGTTACAAATTTTGTTTACTAGATTTTAACTAAACCATCATTTTTTTGAAAAAAATGTGCTAATCTTGACCGTTTTTCAAACGTTTATCGCATATTTTGAACCACCCGAGTGCAATATGACTTCTTCTACTTCCGATATTCACCGCAATACCACCGACCCTAATCGCCCTGAAAAAACGGGGGTTAATTGGCACATATTTGGACCTGGCATCTTAATGGCATCGGCTGCCATTGGGGGCTCACATTTAGTGTCCTCTACACAAGCAGGAGCCATGTACGGTTGGCAACTCGCCATCATGATTTTGCTCGCCAATCTTTTTAAATATCCTTTTTTTCGGTTTGGCGTGGATTATGTGTATGACACGGGCGATAGCCTCATCGCTGGTTACGCTAAAAAGTCCAAAGCTTATTTATGGGTGTATTTCATCTTATCACTTGCTTCCTCGGTGATTAGTACGGGGGCGGTGTGCTTGCTTGCGGCTGTGATTCTTAGCTTCATGTTGCCTGAAGGACATGGCTTTACGCCAGTGGTATTGACGGCAGTTGTGATGGGTATTTCATGGCTGTTTTTGATGGTGGGTCGGTTTAGACTGCTAGATAATGTCACTAAGCTAATAATGATTGCCTTAACCGTCACGACAATTGCTGCGGTGGCGATTGCGGCAGGTAAGCCATCGGTCATGTCCCCCGACTTTGTTGCGGTGTCGCCTTGGAACGCAGCCACGCTTGCGTTTATTGTGGCACTGATGGGCTGGATGCCTGCCCCGATAGAATTTGCTGCCATCAATTCTATGTGGACGTCAGAAAAAATTAAAACCGATCACACAACCCACCGTCAAGGTCGGCTTGATTTTAACGTTGGTTTTGTTACCACTACCATTTTGGCATTGTTTTTTTTGGCACTCGGTGTGTTTGTGCAATACGGTTCTGGACAAGAGATCCAGACGGCAGGCGGTGCGTATGTCGGGCAGCTTATAAACATGTACACCGCCAGCATTGGCGAATGGTCTAAATTGCTTGTGGCATTGGTGGCGTTTATGTGTATGTTCGGCACGACAATCACTTGTGCCGATGGCTATGGACGTGCCAATGCTGAATGCTGGCGACTTATCACTGGCGGCTCGGTGCATCATGGCGAAATCAGCCGGATGCAAATCGTGTTTTGGACGACGTATGCAGCTTTAGGTGGCTTAATTATTGTGGCGTTCTTTACGGGGCAACTTGGAGCAATGCTTAAATTTGCCATGATCTCAGCGTTTGTGTCCGCCCCAATTTTTGGCTGGCTAAACTACAGTTTGGTGAAGGGAGAGCAAGATATTTCCGGTGGCATCAATGCTTTGTCAATTGCAGGGTTAATATTCTTGGCAGGATTTACACTACTATTCCTAGCCAACTTGGCAGGCTTGTTTGCTTAAATCGCTTTATGCAGTTGATAAATAAATCCTCCTTTAAGTTTAAAGGGGGATTTTTTAATCGCTATAGAGATTTTTATACTTTAATCTCCCATTTTCTGCTACATTAAATGACATCTATCACCACCTTTTGAGGTGTCGTTATGCTCTCATTACGCCCTGCCCTATTTGCTTTGGCGATATCCGCATCCGCCTTATCCATAAATGCTTGCGACGTACTCACTCAAAATCCGCACCTGCAAACCATTCCGACTAACTCTGAGACATGGCAAGATGAGCTTTCAGAAACATTGGAAGCCCTGCCAGCAGAAGAACGGAACTTGGTTAGTCGCTATATGCTTCGCATGAAATTAAGCGAAGCTTATGAAGCGGGAGCGTTGGAACGGGTGACCATAGGCGAGGCGATTGAACTGCAGCGTGAATATGAACGCTTGCATCCTGATAATCCGACGGGTAAGAAAAGCCCAATTAAAATAGAAAGCAACCTCACGACTGCCGAGCAAGATCACGTACCCAGACTGCCCATCAAAACCACAACTGACGATGCCAATACCGTCACCTTTCGGTTTGTGCTATCTAACATGGGCGAGCAGGCAATTACAGACTTTGCAGGCAAACTTGCCATCCGCTCTCCTGACTTTAATAATGCCACCACCTTTAACGTTGACCCCATGAACTTTAATCCGCCCATTGCTGTCGGCGATGCGGGCAAAATTCCTGTGATCGTCTAACTTGGCGATGTGAACGTTATGCGGGCCATTAAATCTGCCAATGGAGTGGACGTAACGGGGCAACAAGGACAGCTCACTTTAGAAGACGGCAGTCAAATTGAGTTTCATAGTCAGCCAAGCCATAACTAATTTGAACTTTGCCCTACCCAAAACACCTTTAATTGTGCACGTCTTATATGGACATCAAACAGCTTAAAGCGTTTCGAGCCGTTGCCACTACGGGTAGCTTTAGCACGGCTGCTCAGATGGTAGAATTGTCACAACCGAGCATAAGCCGTTTGGTGGGTCAATTAGAAACCGAGCTGGGTGTAGAACTGTTAGACCGCTACCATCGCCCCCTTCGCTTGACCGAAGCTGGCGAATTTTTTTTACATCGTATCATAGGCATATTGGATGAACTTGATACCAGCGTTTTACTCACCAAACGAGTCGCACATCCTTCAAATACGTTAACCATTGGCTTTGTGCCCTCCTTACTCTACGGAATGCTTCCCGAAATCATTGCTCGTTTTGGACAAAATAAGCCGACTATCGAAACTCATTTGCAAGATATCAGCACTTATCAACAAATTGATGCTCTCAAAAAGGGTCAAATTGACGTGGGGATGGGACGATTTGCTACGCAAGATGAAGCGATTTTGCAAGTGTTATTACGGCATGAACGCTACGTGGTTGCTCTACCCCATTCTCATCTACTAGCGAATCGTTCTGCATTAAGTTTGCAAGAATTGGCTGATTCATCACTGATTTTATATCATCAGACGCATTTGCCTAAGACAATTAAAAATCATACGCACAGCGAAACCGAGCCACTGCTCGCATTTTTTGCTATGCATAGCATTGCCCCCTTCTCAACCACCAAAGTCAGCGACATTCAGATTGCCTTAGGTTTGGTAGCTGCTGGTATGGGCATTACCCTGGTGCCTGATGGCTTAAAAACCGTGCGTCAAGACCAAATAACCTACCTTCCGCTAATACACGAAAACGTCACTTCACCCATTTACCTGTCTGTACTACGCTCTTTTACCAATCCGGCCCTACCTTCTTTTTGAGCAGTAATTTACGAGCTTA
>JAAXIL010000244.1:2004-3469 GCA_012270355.1 Psychrobacter sp. | reverse complement strand
TTGTAGCTACCCTACGAGCCAAACTAAAACAAACAGTTGCTCAAGGTGAGCCATCGCCTACAACGCTTTTAGACGATGACACTGTGGCTCATGCCATTGCTGATGCCATGCAATCGGCAAACGATGCGTTGTATTTCGCTGATTTATCTTGTGATCGCTTGTCCAACAGCCAATTACCTGCGTTGCTATCCACATTGTCGGGCATTGCCATTATGGGCAACTCTGCCCACGTTTGGCACACGGGTGACAGTCGAGTATATCGTTATCGGTATTCCAACCAGCAACCACAAGGTGAGCTTGAGCAATTCACCATTGATCATCGTCATAGCAAAGGGCGGGATAAAGGGGCATTGACCTCAGCCATCGGGGCAGGGGCAACGGTTGACATGCACCATCAATTGCTGAAGCTCAGGCAGAATGACGTATTTTTAATTTTAACCGACGGTGTGCATGAGTTCGTTAGCACAGATGAAATGCAGGTCATGTTAGATGGATTACTTGAATCGGTAGCTTATCAACAGTTAGAAACGGGCTTAAAGGTAAGATCAGACAAGTTACCCAAACCTGCTACCGCCGTACAACGCCTAACATCCATTGAACAACGTTTAAATGATTTACCGCACAAACTTTGCCAAGCCAGTCTAGAGAACGGCAGTCGGGATAATGTCAGTTGTGTGGCGGTGCTGGTACAACAGGCATCACCAACCATTGCTCTATCCAAAAACTCAACGATGACTTCTGACGACAGTTCCACAAACCCTACACCACTTACTGGATTAAAAATCCCTGATGCATGGCATGTTGGGCAAGTGTTTGAGGGCTATACGGTGGTGCAAATTCTGCATAACACCGCCCGCAGTCAGGTGGCGGTAGTGCAAGATGGCTTGGGGCAAAAACGGGTACTCAAAGCCCCGTCACCCTACTTTGAAGATGACCCTGATTTTTTACGTCAATTTTTGAAAGAAGAGAAAATCGGACGCCAATTTCATCATGACAGTTTATTGACCTTTTATGCTCGTCCGTCCAACAGTCAGCATTTATATCACGTGACCGAATTTGTAGATAGCACGAGTTTACGGACGTATTTAGACGCCAATGCCCCGCTTGATTTTGAGCAAGTCCGCACGCTGATTACCCGAATTGGCTTGGCTCTGCGAGTGATGCACCGCAATCACATGTTGCACCAAGACGTGAAGCCCGAAAATGTGCTATTGACCGCCAGCCATGCTGTTAAGCTGATTGATTTTGGCTCGGCAGGCTCGCTGATTTTGCGTCATGCCCTTGCCCCGCCTGTTGGTGATTTGCACTACACCGCTCCCGAATATTACAGCGAAGCCCCCAAAGGCATTCATTCGGAAGTGTTTTCGCTGGGCGTGTTGACCTATGAAATGTTGACGGGAGAATTGCCGTTCGACAGCAAAGCCATGATGCGGCCGGGCATACACGGTGAGCGTGTGGCAGGTGT
>JAAXIL010000244.1:334-1994 GCA_012270355.1 Psychrobacter sp. | reverse complement strand
CGTTAGAAAGCATAGAAATAATGCTGACTGGAAAACAATGTGAGAGTTTGTAATTTGTTTATTTTCTATACAAAAAACCTTAGTTTCCCTATTGGCTCAATGACGTGCTGATTCGGGCAATGCACCCCAACCCTCGCAGTCGCACCGCTTCAATCGGGGAATTACTGAGCGACCTAGACCCCAGCACCCATCACGACCGTGAGCATAGCAAACCGCCGTTGCTAAAACGCCATCCCGTGCGATTTTGGCAATTAGTCAGTGCAGTTTTAGCAATGATGCTGATTATTAGCTGGCTGGTCTGATAATTTTTTAAAAATTACAAAATAGGATACCCATGCCCACCCTTCATACCTCGATAACTGCCAAAACGGCTACCCCAATAACAGACGTAGCTGAAGTAGTCATAACTGATAAACCACAAACCGTGTTTAATTCCCCCAATAAACCGCATTTGATCATCATCGGGGCAGGCATGGCAGGTACTCGTTTTGCCTTCGAACTGGCAGAGGTGACTGATGCGTATGCCATCACCCTCATTAACAGTGAGCCACATGCAGGCTATAACCGAATCATGCTCTCGCCTGTGTTGGCTGGAGAAAAAACCTTTGCTGATATTGGGCTATACCCCGAAGCGGATTATAAAAAATACCACATTCAACTGTTGACCCATACGACGGTGACCGCGATTGATGTTGATAACAAATCCTTAACTCTTGAGCATCACACACAGACCAACGACTCTTCAACCAGTAAAATAAATCAAGCCATACAGACCCTAAGCTATGCCAAATTGGTCTTTGCGACAGGGTCAACGCCGTTTATGTTGCCATTGCCCAATGCCGATGCCAAAGGCGTGTTGGCGTTTCGCACCAAGCAAGACGTGGACGACATGGTTGCCCTTGCCTCAAAACAAGGCAGTCGGTGCATCGTCATCGGTGGTGGATTGCTTGGGCTTGAATGTGCCAATGCGTTGGTGAATCATGGGGCAAACGTCACGGTGGTGCACATTGGTAATTATCTGCTTGAACGCCAACTTGATGCCACGTCGGCAAACCTGCTACAAGCCCATTTTGAAGCCAAAGGGATTGAATTTTGTTTGCAAGGATTTTCTGAGGGCATTGAGGTCAATGACAAACATGAAGTGACAGGATTACGCTTAACAGATGGCACAGTCATTGAAGCAGATTGCATTGTTATGACGGTGGGCGTACGACCGAACATTGCTCTTGCTCGTGAAGCAGGCGTACCCTGCGACAAAGGCATTTTGGTAGATGCCTATATGCATACCGAATGCGACGATGTGTATGCGATTGGCGAGTGCGTACAATTTGAAACGCATCTGTTTGGATTGGTCGCCCCAGTGTATGCTCAAGCCAGCGTGTTGGTGGAGGCGTTGCTTGATGATTTGTTAGATAACTGTTCAGACGACAGGGCTAATGAAGGGGCTGATACTTACTTAGATAAAGGGTCGGACCAATTGCCCCATCGTAAAAAAACGCCCAAATCCAAACCCTTTAGCGTACAAGCCACCGCCACCAAACTCAAAGTTTCGGGCGTGAACTTGTTTTCAGCAGGCAACATTCACGCCATCGAACACGGCGTCGAAAGGCAGATCGCCGGATTCCCAAAAGGGGCGTTGTGACCCTACCATGCGCCTTCG
>JAAXIL010000244.1:0-324 GCA_012270355.1 Psychrobacter sp. | reverse complement strand
TTTATCAAAAGTTGACGCTTCAAAACAATCGATTGGTCGGGGTAGTGTTGTATGGCGATGTCAACGATGGGGCATGGTTTTTTGATCTCATGCAAAATCAAACCGATGTGCAAGATTTTCGGGACAGTTTGTTATTTGGGCAGGCGTTATGTAGGGTAAATTAAGTTGAGGGTATTAAGTGATGCTATTGAAGTAATGATTGAGGTTACTCTTGATTTTTTGGTTCACTTGTAGATGAACCTTATAATAACGCAATCGAATGAAAACCATAGAATTTTATCGCACACGCAAAAGCAATAGTCTCATAGATGAAATTTTGGATGG
>JAAXIL010000202.1:13073-17300 GCA_012270355.1 Psychrobacter sp. | reverse complement strand
TTGCTACACTATTCAAACCTTTTACCACACCTATTGCCGTATGGAAGCCTTACTCAAAAAACTGCCGTTTTATGACCATGCTTGGTTTAATTTTCTGCGATTTTTGGTTCGCCATTTTATCGAAGACAATTGCCAGCAAAAAGCGGCGTCACTGACCTATACGACCTTGCTCTCAATCGTGCCTATTTTGACCGTCCTGATTATGATTTTGTCTTCCGTGCCTGCTTTAGAATCGGTACGAGTGCAGATTTATCAGATGATTTATAGCAACCTCATTCCCAGCTCAAGCATGCAAGTGAGCGAATACATCAACAGTTTTGCTGAAAACTCCACCAACTTAACTGCCATCGGTATCATGGTGCTGTTTGTCACCACCATCATGACCTTAACCACGATTGAAAAAGCGTTTAATCAAATTTGGCGGGTCGAAAATCGCTCAGGTGGTCTAAAAAGTATCCTACGGTATTGGACCATTGTCACTTTGGGACCTTTGGTGCTCGGCACGGCCTTTATCGTATCGGGTACGGTGCAAAGCCTAGATTTATTGAATCAACAAGTGGGGGGCTATGGCATTGATTGGTCGTTTTGGGTACGGGTTGTGTCGCTGGCGGTAACCGTGGCAGGGTTTATCGGCATGTATTGGTTTATCCCTAAGGCTCGAGTACCATTCAAAAATGCCGTCATTGCTGGCGTGATTGTGGCGATTGTGTTCGAATCGCTCAAGGCAATTTTTGGCACGGTGATGAGTAATTTCACCAGTTATGAAGCGGTGTATGGGGCATTTGCGGCGTTGCCGATTTTTTTACTGTGGATATATTTGTCGTGGAATATCATTTTGCTTGGGGTAGAAATCAGCTACACGCTCACCATTTTTGCCACCGATGAGGTGTATCCTCGCCATCCGCTCTTAAGTCTGCTAGATATGCTCAACCTTGTTTACAGTCGGCATAAAGAAGGGGAAACCGTCAGCGAACAAGAATTGCGGTCGGTTTTGGGGCGTAAGGAATTGCCCAAATGGTACACTTACTTAGGCTATTTGCAAGACAGTAATTTAATTACCAATACCGAAGAAGGCGACTATATTCTAAAACAAGACCTGAGCCAAATGACGCTTTGGGACTTTTATAAAACCTTGCCTTACCCCTTGCCCATCAAAGATGAGCTGGATGAAATGAGCGATGAAGATGCCCAAAAACCGTGGCTTAGTTTGCTGGTCACTCGATTTATTGCAACCGAAAACTATGCCAAAGGGGCACTAGATTTACCACTTGCAAGAATTTTTGCCCATAGTGAGCCGAGAAAAAAAGTACAAGATGATGATTATGCAGAATTAAACGAGAACAATAACACCCACCGTTTTGATGCCGAAAGTTATGACCGTGATGCCTTAATAGCACAAAGCAGTCCGCAAAACTCACATGAAGAAGAAGCCTTAATTCCGCAGGGGTCAATGGACGAAAACCACTCATCTTCAAGTCGCAAAATCAGGCATACTGCTACCGCTCACTATACCAATCGTTTGCGAGACAAACCTCTGATTACCGAATCGGATAATCCCGACGCTTAAGCATTAAATTTTAACCACTATTTAAATGATATCCTTATGCCACATTCTACTGGGCTTACCTTTTTAGAAGTCAGTGCCATCTTTTTGAGCCTCACCGCCCTACTTGCTTATGTCAATAAGCGTTTTATCGGTTTGCCGACCACCATTGGCGTGATGGCGATATCGCTCGTGATTTCTATGGTTGCCATTTTTTTGGGCGGGCTAGGCTTTGAAGGGTTGATTGATGCCGAGCAAAGTCTGCTTTCGCAGTTGGATTTCACCGAAGTATTGCTTGATGGCATGTTATCCATGTTGTTATTTGCTGGGGCATTGCACGTCAATATCGGCGACTTGCGGGCGTATAAATTGCCGATTGGCGTGTTGGCGTTTGTCGGCACGTTGTTGTCTACCTTTTTGATTGCCGGCATTATGTATGTGCTATTGCCACTGTTTGGCTTTGAGATTGACTTTATCTGGTGCTTACTATTTGGGGCTTTAATATCCCCCACCGATCCGATTGCGGTGATGGGTATTCTCGCCTCAGCAGGGGCACCCAAAAGCATCGAAACCGTTATCGCAGGCGAGTCGCTATTTAATGATGGCATTGGTGTGGTGATTTTTGTGTTGCTTCTCGGCATTTTAAGCAGTGGCGACATCCCCACTGCCAGCCACATTGGGCATAGCTTGGCACTCGAGGCAGGCGGTGGCATCGCCTTTGGCATTGCCTTGGGTACGGTCATGTATTATTTGCTAAAAAGCATCGACAGCTATCAAGAGGAAGTATTGATTACGCTCGCTGGTGTGCTGGGTGGTTATGCCCTTGCCAGTCATTTTCATTTATCTGGACCCTTAGCGATGGTCATGATGGGCTTGATGCTCGGCAATCACGGACGAACGTATGCCATGAGTGACGAAACAAGGCATTATGTCGATTTGTTTTGGGAACTGATCGACGAGATTTTAAACGCCATTTTGTTTGTGCTGATTGGACTCGAAGTGGTGGTGATTGCCTACTCTGGCAATTTGCTGATGGCATCGGTACTTGCCATAGCCGTTGCTTTGCTTGCTCGCTTAACCGTGGTTGGTATGACGACCAAAACTTTTAGTAAACAGCTTGAATTGCCGTCTGGGGCGTGGAAAGTATTGACGTGGGGCGGTTTGCGTGGCGGTATTTCGGTGGCGTTGGTGTTACAATTACCGCTTGGATTTGAGCGAGACGTGCTTCTTGCCCTGACTTATGCCATCGTCATATTTTCGATTTTGGTACAAGGTCTGTCCATTGGGCGAGTGGCAAAAACCATACGTCCGAGCAAGCAGAAAGTACTGAGCCATTAAATTTCAATTTCAACCATATAGAGATTCAAAATGCCCGTTTTATCCTTACGTCATCCATTGATTGTTACCACTACATTATCCGCTTTATTGCTAATCGGATGCGACCGCACCGAACCTGCTGATGAAGCTGTGGTTGATACCGTTGATATTGAGCAAACCGAGCCTTTAACCGCTGGTGAAAGTGTGGGCGAGGCAAACATTGAAGTGGTAGATGGTGATGACACGGACAACAATTCGGCTGTGCTTGCTGAAGCAAATGCGGCGAATCCGACTCCCTGCGTTGATATGGCAAACATTCAAGCCCCCAGCATAGTCACATACACCTCGGGCCAAATTGGTTTAGGCAGTCCTGAAGCGACCATTTTGCAAGCCATGAATACCTTATATTACAGTTGTGCCGAAGACGCGGTGCAATATTATATGACGCAAAACCCTGAGTTTATTGAGCAATTACAAACGGTACAATCGGCGATTCGTTCGGACGTTGGGCAGATTGTTTTACAAGATGCACAGGCTACGGATGAGGATAACATGGTGCGAGTGCCCGCTGAATTTATATTAAAGCCTGTGACACAAAGCACTGATGCAACCGAATCCATTCAGCAAAGTGACGTGGTGGAATTTCAATTACAACGGGTCGATGGGGAATGGAAAATCGCAAGTTAGCTCACCCTTTATTTGCTAACTATCGCTAATTGAACGCCCTAGAATATGTACGCTTGCTTTCAGTTCGCCCATATCACATATGTCAGGTAAAATGCCCCACTGCTCAAACCCAAGCCGTTTGAAAAGGGCAAGGCTTGCCGTATTGTGGGTAAAAATGAGGGCGACAACTTGCTCAATTTTAAGGCTAGGAGCTTGGGTCAGCATCCATGTGATTAATGCCTTTGCAATGCCCCGCCGTTGATGGATGTCCGCCACGTAGATGCTGATTTCACTGCTGATATAATAAGCTGGGCGGTTTTTAACGTTGCTAAACCACCCCCAAGCCATGATATCCCCGAGAGCAGACTAAACAACAAAAATCGGACGGCTTTCATCCTCAAGGTGCGAGCGAAACCAAGATTCTCGCTCGCTGACGGTCACTGGATATAAGTCGGCAGTGACTCGTTTACTGGCGATATTGGCATTATAAATGGCGACAATGTTTGGCAAATCCGCCCACTCAGCCGGATAAATATGGGCAACGTTATCAGTAGTATCAGCATCCTGATTATGGTTTTTATCATTTGCTTTGTTCACTACTGGCTTTGATAATAAAGCCAAACTGGCAAGCGGTGATAAGTTGGTAACGTCTGTCTTTGTAACGTCAGTCGTCGACTCAAGCAAAGGCGATGGCATGATTG
>JAAXIL010000202.1:0-13063 GCA_012270355.1 Psychrobacter sp. | reverse complement strand
CCCTTATATTTCGTAGTTAGATTTTGTTGGCTATTCTAAACAGACCCTAGCTTTTTCGCATTCATTTTTTGAAATTTCTATTTTAAGTTACCCATCCCTTTATGATGCAAACCTTATTTTTAACCATCACGTCAAGCGATGAATCATCGACACCTACTTTCACTCTTGTAGATGCCAGCGATAAATCTTCTGGCTATTTAGCTAATGTATCTTCATCTAGCATTACGCTAAATCACTCGTCTAAACCAGCACAAGACCATTTGCCCAACAATGTGCTTACCATCGGCAACTTTGATGGGGTGCATCGTGGGCATCAAGCCATGATTGAGCAATTAAACCGGTTGAATGAAAAGCAAAACGTCGCTACCAGTGTGTTCATGACTTTTGATCCACAACCGAGAGAGTATTTTGCCAACTTAAAAGGCGATGTGTCGTCTGCCCCTCCCCGACTCACCAACTTAATCGAAAAACAAGCCAAATTGTCTGAGTATGGCGTAGATGTGATGTTGATTGCTAACTTTGACGAAGCGTTTCGCTCGCTCACGGCGATGCAATTTGCCGACTTGCTCAAGCAATTAAGCGTTAAAGGCTTGGTATTGGGTGATGATTTTCGCTTTGGTCATGATCGCACGGGCGACGGGGAATTTTTGGCAAAACAAGGTCTGCCTGTAACGAACCTTGATACCGTAACTGATCATACGCTAAATGAAACGGACGATCGTATCAGTTCAACTCGCATTCGTGAGGCTTTACAAGCGGGTAAATTGGCAGAAGCGAATACATTGCTTGGCTATGATTACGCCATCCAAGGTGAGGTAGTGACTGGCGACCAAATCGGCAGAACGCTGGATTTTCCGACTGCCAACGTTACTTTAAATCGCATCAAACCTGCACTACATGGGGTATTTACAGTGGATGTAGTTAGGTTGGACGATAATGGTGACGTGATGACCGATGGCTTTCATCGAAATGCCGATAATAATAACCAAGGTTTAGCAGGACTCAGATCAAACAGCCTGTTTGGCGTAGCGAGCATTGGCACTCGCCCTAGCATTGACGGGGCAAGCGAGTGGCGATTGGAAGTGCATTTTCCTAAGTTTAAGGGCGACTTATACGGTGACACATTGGATGTGCGGTTTTTGCACTTTTTACACGGTGAAAAAAAGTATCCCAACCTTGAAGCATTAAAGGCTGGGATTAAAAACGATGTGAACGAAGCACTCATTTGGTTAGAGCGGGCAAAATCCGGTGATGCCGTTTAATTCATCATCGATAAGACCTTTAAAGCAACTCTTCTACAGCCACGTAGTCATAGCCCAACGCATCCGCCACCGCTTTATAAGTCACTTTACCTTTAAGCGTGTTAATGCCCTTTTTGAGTGCCAAATCGTCACCGCAGGCTTGCACATAGCCTTTGTCTGCCAATGCCAACGCATATGGCAAAGTGGCATTGGACAATGCTAAGGTTGAGGTGCGAGGCACTGCCCCAGGCATATTCGCTACCGCATAATGAATCACGCCATGTTTGGTATAAGTTGGATTGTCGTGCGTGGTGATGCGGTCAGTCGTGGCAAAACAACCGCCTTGGTCGATAGCGATGTCCAACACCACACTGCCCTCACCCATTGAAGCAATCATGTCCTCGCTGACTAACTTCGGGGCGGACGCCCCGGGAATCAGCACTGCCCCAATCAGCAAATCGCTTTGAGCCACGCATTGAGCCAAGCTTTGTGGGGTTGACATGAGTGTCTGCACGTTGTTGCCAAACAATTCTGACAGTTGTTTGAGGCGTTTGGGGCTTAAGTCCAATATTGTCACGTCTGCCCCAAGCCCCACCGCCATTTTAGCCGATTCAGTGCCTGCCACACCCCCACCGACAATCGTGACTTTACCCTTTTGTACACCTGGCACACCGCCGAGCAGAATGCCTTTACCCCCATAAAACTTTTGCAAGAATTGCGTGCCAATTTGAGTTGCCATTCTGCCTGCTACCTCGCTCATGGGCGTAAGTAAAGGCAAACTACCGTCAGCAGGCTGCACCGTTTCATAAGCGATACCCGTCACGCCAGCTTGAACCAATGCTTCGGTCAGCTTTGGTTCTGCGGATAAATGTAGGTAGGTAAATAAGGTTAAATCGTCTCGAAAATAGCCATATTCAGGCTCAAGCGGTTCTTTGACCTTGATAACCATCTCGCTTTGCCAAGCGGACTTGGCATCAGGAACGATGGTCGCCCCTGCCTGCTCATAGTCGGCATCGCTAAACAAAGAGCCACTGCCTGCCCCTGTTTCGATAACCACCGAATGCCCACGCTGAACTAAGGCATGCACGCCACTCGGCGGAAGTCCGACACGATTTTCGTTATTTTTGATTTCTTTCGGGATACCGATTTGCATACTCACGTCCTTTTGAGTTAGTTTGGAAGGTATAACCATAGGTTATGCGATACATTCCTATGTTTTATCCTTGCAATATAACCCAAACTGTCGGGCAAGCATAATTGAGTGTTTCAATGCAAATGGTGAATTTGCTCGGTTTTGCTAATGAATTGATTTGATATTTTATTTAGCTATTCTGAAAAGAACATTAAACTAATTTGAATTCGTCTCGCCCGTCTCTAACCGATGTTCCATCTGCAAATATTCTTCTGACTGCATCTCGAGCAGGCGTGAGCGAGTGCGTTCGATTTCAAATGCCAGCTTTTGACCTTGATATAAGTCTAAAATGGACTGTTCGGCACGCACCAGTAATTTGACACGGCGGTCATAAAATTCATCGACCAAATAAATAAATCGCCTTGTGGGATCACGCAAGTCGTCCGTTAAAGCAGGCACATTATCGACGAGCACGGTCGAAAAATTGTTGGCGATGTCGATAAAATCCGATGCCGACCTAGGCTCTAGGCATAACTGCCTAAATTCGCAAAATAATATGGTTTTGGTACGGGCATTAACCTTAATGGTGCGACCATTAACCTCGATGGGCTCGTGGCTAATTTTTTGGTTATTCGCCAGTTGGGTAAAGCGGTTGGCGAGCCAATGGTGATTTTCTTTGGTGAGCGGTGATTTGTAAAGCTCGGCTTGCTTGAGTAGTCTTAAGCGATAATCCACCCCCGAGTCAATGTTCATGACCTTAGTGTGACGAACCACCGCATCGATGGCAGGCAAAAATCGGTCACGATGCAACCCATCTTTATAAAGTCCTTGCGGTTCGATGTTTGAGGTAGCGACCAAACTCACGCCACGCTCAAACAACATGGTGAATAAATCACCCAAAATCATCGCATCGGACACATTGGATACAAAAAACTCATCAAAACAGATGACGACTGCTTCACTATAGATGATGTCCGCCACCTTTTCCAGCGGGTCAGATTGACCTTGCAGTTTGTTCAACTCGCCATGCACCCTCCCCATGAAATGATGAAAGTGCATTCGCATTTTGCGACGAAACGGAATGGATTCATAAAACATATCCATCATCCACGTTTTACCACGCCCTACCCCGCCCCACATATATAAGCCCTTTGGCGGTTTCGGTTTGCCCGTCATAAAACCGAACATACTGCGACTGGCTTCCCAATTTTTGATAAGGCTTTGATACACGCCATTTAAGTAGGTCATGGCTTCCCGCTGAATCGGGTCATCGTTAAACTCACCTGTCGCTAAGGCAGATTCATATTTTTGTAAAGGGGTTTGGGTAGGCATAACACAGCTATCTGATTAGTTATAAATGAATGATAACGAATAAAATTTATGGTTGAGCAAACTCGTTTAAAATGTCTTTTAACTCACCCAACTGTCCGTGAAAAAAATGGCTGGCATGTTTAATAATATGTCTTTCAATGCCTTTATCAACGGCAAATTTTGCCATGCTGGCAGGGGCGATCACCTCATCGGCATCGCCATAAATCATCAGCGTTTTCTCAGTCGGCAGTTCCAAGTCACTCACGTCTTCTTTTTCCACTGAGGGGGCAATAAGAGCCACTTTTTTAAGTTCAAAATCACTGAGCCCCCAAACATGCGGGGTTTGCGTCATCTGTTCGGCTACTCGCCCAGTAATGTACCCCCCAAACGAAAAACCACCCAGCCATAACTTGCGGGCAGGTGTTAGACCGCTTGCCCATTGTAGAACCGTCATCGCATCATCGATCTCACCACGGGCGTAATCATGCTCACCAGTGGACTGCCCTACCCCACGAAAATTAAAACGGATGGCGTGCATGCCATTGTCTCTAGCAAAACGAAACATGGTTGTAACAACCTTATTGGTCATCGTGCCATCCATCAAGGGGTGCGGGTGACATAGCAAAGCGAGGGTATCGGTATTGGCATCTTGCGGGTCGTCGTTTTGCCACAAGGCTTCGACTTCGAGCTTGCCTGCGGGGGCTTCAATTAAATAGGTTTGGGGTTTGGGTCTTGGCATAGGTTTGACAGTTTGACTAGATATGGTTTTTTAAATATAGCTTCTTAGAAGTGGTTTTTAATACATGGTCTCTTATAAGTAGCTTTTAATAAGTAGTCTCAAATAAATAACAACATGGCAAGCGGTAACATTTAGACAATCGGCTAACAAATGTCGTATAGACCCATCATTAATACAACTTATAATGAATGCAAGTTTATCATGAATTTTACGCAGGATATGGCTATGTCTTTATTCAATCGTAATCGAGCAAACCGCTCAACTCGCCTCACTATCATATCAGCAGGGTTATTAGCCAGCCTTGTTGGCTTAAGTGCTTGCCAAAGCACTCCCACCTCACCCGTGATGCAACGAGAAAACTCGGTTTTTGAAACCACAGGGCTTGGCAAAACCAAAATCATCGCTCAACAAAATGCCTTAACCAGTGCCAAAAAAACTTGCGGGATGCGTCAGCCTATTGTGTTGACAGATGGTTTCCAATATAACGGGGTGTTCGACGAATCAACGGGACGCATGGTTCAGCAAGCGACCACAGTGGTTGGTGCGGTTCTGGGTCGCAAAGCCCCAAATCTTAGCCGTGATGATGATTATGAATTCAACATCACGTTTCGTTGTCAATAAGGAATAACCATGGCTAAAATTTTTATCATACTCGGACTGATTATTCTCGCCATTGGCATAATTTTGATGCTATTTCCAAACGCCTTTGGCTGGTTTGGTAAGATGCCTGGCGATGTGGCATATCGATCAGACTCTGGCAATGTTCGGGTTTATTTTCCGATTGTCACCATGATTATTATCAGCATCGTGGGTAGCATTTTGCTCAATTTGTTTATGCGTCGCTAGTAACCAGCTACCCGCTACCATTATTTAGTCAGTTTAGCCGATCAAGACATTGGTTGGTACATGGCTGGCGGGACAATGGTTAGCTTAAATAGACGCTGACGCATGGAAGGGGTCGATTTGGATTTAGAAAATCGACGAGTTTTGCTGGTCGATCGACGACGAGTATTGATGCGTGATTTGAATGATATGATATGTTGACGCCATCACAAACTAAAACGTTTAGATTGAACACATTAAAGAAGCGACGCAAGGTATTGCGATAACTTTTTAAATGCTACCAACTCGCCTGAGAAGACCAAACGGTCCCCCGCTTGCGTCACCAATGAACCCGACGTAATCACTTTATCGAAGTTATAAAACACCGTATCGCCCCGAATTGCCATGACCATCGGCGTATTTTTGATTCGGGCATGAAGTTGATTGAGTGTGGTGGGTTGCCAACCAACGGGCAAATCAATACGGATTAAAAACTACTCATCGGTGAGCTCAAGATATTGTTTGACGAGCGGATAGTTCATGGCTTGAGCGATTCGCATGCCCATCTGTATTCAACTCTTTGAGCGTTTCTATGTCGGTAACATCAGCAATCACCGCATGACTAACATCATCGATTAACTCATTGACTTCGCTGGCATCAATATCAATGCCAAGCACTTCGTTGCCGAGGCGTTGCAACTCTCGAGCACACGTTTACCCAAACACGCCCAGCCCAATCACCGCAAATTGCATATCCCCTGCCTGTTTGACTTAGTTTTTACTTTGTTAAAATTACCTGTTGTGATAAAAATTAATGATTAAAAACTATCCTTTAACCGACGCAATGCAGTAAAGACGCTTAACGGTTTAGTATCAGGCAGGTTAGCTTTGGCTTTCACGCCCTCAATAACCGCAGGGTCTTTGGTGCGTAAAAAGACATTGATGCTTTTTTCATGAGCCAATGTGACGGGCAAGGTAGGTTTGTTCAATTGGCGACGGGCTTCGGCATTATGAAGGGCAGTCTGCATCGCCGAATCATTCGGGACGATGGATAAACCAAACTTCAGATTATGCACCGTGTATTCATGAGCAGGATAAAACAACGTATCGTCGGGCAACGTAGTGAACTTAGTTAGGCTATCGAACAAACTTTCTATTGTGCCCGAGAACACTCGCCCGCATCCGCCACTAAACAAAGTGTCACCACAAAACACATGCTTTGTGCCATCTCGATCCAGTAAGTAGGCAATGTGATTTTCGGTATGCCCCGCCACGTCCCAAACTTGAGCCGAATATCCCCACGCACTGACCGTGCTACCTTCGGACACCGTCTGGTCAGGGCTGACGTCATGCCCCGTGTGGGCAACAACGTGTGTCATCGGGAACAGTTCTCGCAGAGCATCCACACCGTCCGTGTGGTCATGGTGCTTGTGCGTCACCCAAATGGCGGTCAGTTCTAAATCTTTTTGTGCCAAAAACTCAGCGACTGGGTCGGCTTGACCTGGGTCAACGACAATGGCTTGGTTGTTCGACTCGTTGACCAGTACCCAAATGTAATTGTCTTCGAAGGCTTCGACGGTATGAATGTATAGGCTCATGAATTAAACATCGCAAAATTTGGATGATTTTAGCATTTTTTTGGGTCAGTTACAGTGCAGGTTACAAAGAGAAAGGTTTGCAAAAAATGGGCAAAAAAAGGCAGTGACAAAATATTTGTCACTGCCTTTTGCTTAGACTCAATTAAAGAATGATAGGTCTTAAATCCCTTTTTGACCAGCGTACATTTCTCGCATGAGTTTTTTATCATGTTTGCCCACCGAAGTTTTTGGCAACTCGTCAACAAACTTATACTGACTTGGAATGCCATATTTAGGAATTATGCCTTTCTCAACAGCTTGCTCGGCGATGGCTTTAATATCATCTTCAGATGTGTTTTGTTGCTCAGGTTTTAACACGATAAGAGCCAGTGGACGCTCGCCCCACTGTTCATCCCGCACCCCAATCACCGAAACGTCAGCGACGGACGGATGCAAAGATAAGATGGTTTCGATTTCAAGCGATGAAATCCACTCACCCCCCGATTTAATCACGTCTTTAAGTCGATCGGTGATTTTCACCGTGCCGTCAGGCTGAATGAACGCAATGTCTTGCGTGTGCATCATGCCACCTTCCCACAGCTCTTTGCCAGCGTCAGGATTTTTGAAGTAGCTTTGCGTCAGCCAAGGGGCATCTAAAACCAACTCGCCCGTCTGCTTGCCATCGTGTGGTAGTGGTTTGCCATCCTGCCAAATTTGAGTATCGACCATCATTACAGGTTTACCGGTCATGGCACGGCGGGCAATATCATCTTCTCGGCTCATCTCGGGATCATCTTTGCGGAACTCAGTGAGGCAAATGAGCGGGGCGGTTTCGCTCATGCCATAACCTGTGTACACTTCGATACCCGCATCCAACGCCATGCCAGCCAAGCCTTCAGTCAGACGAGAACCACCAATAATCATTTTTAAACCATCAAAGCCATCGCCTCGGGATTGTGCCTCACCAAGCACCATTTGTAGAATCGTCGGCACACAATGCGTTATGGTCACGCCTTCATTTTTAATGAGGTCAAACAAGGTATCTGGTGCATAACGCCCAGGATAGACCTGTTTCATGCCAATCATGGTGGCAGTAAACGGAAAGCCCCACGCATGCACATGGAACATCGGAGTCATGGGCATATACACGTCGCCATAGCTCAAACCCTGTTTATTGGGCAATAAGGCAAGCGAAGCACACTCAGCGAGGGTATGTAGTACCAGTTGACGATGGCTAAAGAATACCCCTTTCGGATTGCCTGTGGTACCTGACGTATAAAAAGTAATTTCAATGTTATCATCGTCAAATTCAGGGAAGTAGAATTCATCAATAGCATTTGCTAATAACTCATCATACTCAAACACAACTTTGGCCTGATTGTCGCCAAACACACCTTCAGCACTCACGCCATCATCATCGAGCCAGATGATATGCTCAATCGTTGAGTTTTCAAATTGATAATCTTTGACGAGCGGGGCAAACTGAGAGTTTAGCATCAACACTTTGGGCTGAGCATGATTGATGGTATATAGAATTTTTTCTGGTGACAAACGGATATTAACCGTTTGCAAAATATATTGGCTCATGGGTACTGCAAAATAGTTTTCTAAATAGCGATGCGAATCCCAATCCATCACTGCGACTACGTCGCCCGCTTGCAGGTTTAAATCTGATAAGACATTAGCCAGTTTATTAAGACGAGAGAAAAATTCAGTATAAGTTAAGCGTTTTTTATCCGCATAAACGATTTCTTCATCACTTGCTGTATTTTTTGCACGGTTTAAAAGTTGTTTTATCAATAGCGGGTAGCCATCTGAACCAGGGGCGGGTTGATAATTCGGATTTTGCTGAGAGTTCATGCCAGTCGTTCCTTGAGTTGTGAATTTATGACCATTATGTATGTCGAATTTTATAGTACCCTAAACCGTATGGTTTGCAATACGATTTCTAAACTGATGGTATTAATTTTATAAAATTACACCGTTTAGACAAAAAACCCCCCCATTGATAGGGGGTTAGAAATACAAAAGAATGTTGTAGCATTAAGCAAAACTATTTTAGAGTGGATAAAATTTGCTCTTTCACCACGTCAATGTCTTGCGTCCCGTCAAACTGATGGTATTCAGGGGCATCCCCGCCCGCCTTAGATTTATCTTGATAGAAACCACCCAACATGGCGGTTTGGTCGTGATAGGTTTTAAGACGATCCCGGATGGTGTCCTCTTGGGCATCATCGCGTTGGATTAGCGGTTCGCCTGTTTCATCATCCACGCCTTCGACCTTTGGCGGATTGTATTTGACGTGATACACACGTCCAGACGCAGGGTGCTGGCGACGACCTGACAGTCGGCTGACAATTTCGTCATCTGGCACACTGATTTCAACTACATGATCAATTTTAATGTCCGCATCCACCAACGCTTCGGCTTGAGCAATGGTGCGAGGAAATCCATCAAAGATACAGCCATTGGCACAATCAGGCTTGCTGATGCGTTCTTTAACAAGGTTGATAATCAGGTCATCTGACACAAGTCCGCCAGCATCCATCACGCCTTTGGCTTGCTTGCCAAGCTCAGTACCCTCAGCAATTGCCGAACGTAGCATATCGCCCGTCGAGATTTGCGGGATGCCAAACTCTTTAGAAATGAATTGCGATTGTGTGCCTTTGCCAGCACCTGGGGGACCTAAGAGAATAATACGCATCATTGATTGATTTCCTCATGAGTTGCTATCGTATGGATAAGACTAAGTTGTCAGGTTTGTTAAAAACGGGGAACTACCTTATCGAACAGTGGCAAAAACCTCAAGCTATTTTTGTGCGAAATGAGGTCATTAACGAAAGTTATTTTACTGATACGAAGCCATTTTAGATGAGTTAGGGACAAAATAATTATCTACCAATCAGCAAAATATATCATCCATTATGCAGAATTCGCTACCATAAACCGTGCCACATAGTCATCGGCAGGGTTGTTTTGTAAATCCTGCGGGGTGCCAGTTTGCACCAGTCTTCCCCCATTTAAAATGGTAATGTGCGAGCCAAGCTTGACCGCTTCGTCAATATCGTGGGTAATAAATACGATGGTTTTATTGAGTTTAGCTTGAAGGTTCAGCAACTGATCTTGCAATTCTGAACGAATCAGCGGATCAAGGGCGGAAAATGCCTCATCCATCAAAATGATTGGCGTATCCACCGCCAATGCCCGAGCCAGCCCAACCCGCTGTTGCATTCCACTTGACAATTCATCGGGATAGCTGGTCTCGACCCCATGAAGCCCGACTTCGTTTAGCCAGTGCCGAGCGATTTCATGGCGTTTGGCTTTGGGCATTTTGCGTACCCGAAGCCCATACGCCACGTTTTGCACAATGGTCATGTGGGGCACCAGCCCAAAATGTTGAAACACCATGCTCACATTGTTTTGGCGAAAGGTTTGTAATTCCGCATCGCCCAGCTCAAGGACGTTAATTGCAGACTCATGACCGTGAAAGTCATCTTCTACCCTATCCACCCAAATTTTACCTGTACTTGGATCAATTAAACGGTTGATATGGCGAACCAAGGTTGACTTGCCCGATCCCGACAGCCCCATGATGCAATGCAATTCACCTTTTTCAATGGCAAGGTTAATGTCATATAGCCCCACCGAAAACCCCGTTTGCTCTCGCACGTCCCGACTTGACATGCCGTCTGCCATCATAGACAAAGCAGTCTGGGCTTGCTCAGGCGTGGCATCAAATACTTTACTCACGTTTTGTAGGCGAATATGACTCATGACATTTCTCGTTTTCGCTAAAGTTTAGCCTTGCTTACGCTCATTTAACATTTTTTCTCGCTGACGTTTACCTTGCCCAAACGCTTGCGTAATGCGGTCAATAATGATTGCCATAATGACAATCGCTGTGCCTGCCTGCAACCCTTGCCCAATATTAAGCGTTTGAATGGACTGTAGCACATCTTCGCCAAGCCCAGGGGCTCCAATCATCGAGGCGAGTACCACCATTGCCAGCGACATCATCACCGCCTGATTGATACCCGCCATGATGCTGGGTAGGGCTTGCGGTAATTTAATCCAAATGAGCAGTTGGCGATGCGTGCTACCAAACGAACGCCCCGCCTCAACCATGCCGTGCGGAACTTGCCGAATGCCCAGCATGGTCAAACGAATCAGCGGGGGCAAGGCATAAATAATGGTTGCAAACAACTCAGGCACTTTGCCAATGCCAAACAGCATCAGCACAGGAATAAGATACACAAAACTTGGCATGGTCTGCATCACATCAAGCACTGGCGTGATGATGCGACGTAGCCACTTGCTATTTGCCATCAAAATGCCAACAGGGATGCCAATTAACATGGTGATGAGCACCGACACGATGAGCAGTGCCAACGTATCAATCAGTGCCGTCCACAGTCCGAACGCTCCGATGAGAAATAGCCCTGCCCCACACGCCACTGCAAACCAAATTTTGCGAGTGCCAAACCAAGCCAACATTGCGGTAAAAGCAATGATGAGCCAGGGCGGAATGATGGTCAGCAACTTTTCGATGGGCAAAATAAAATAGGTCAGCGTAATTTGACTGATGCTCCGAAACACCTCACCAAAATTTTGCACCACATAGCTGAGCGAGTTGTTTAGCGGACGCTCAAGCGACCATTCAGGAAACCACCTAAAGGATTGCGACGGCAAGGTCTGCGTTTGGGCTTGAGTGGCGGACACATTATTTGCGTCACTGCTTTCATCGCCTAATGCCAAACTGATACCTAAGTTTTGAGCCAAATTACGAGCCACCGACTCGTCTAACCATCCTTGCCAGACTTGGGGGTTTTCCTTTAAGAACTGTCGAGCTTGCTCATCGCCACTGCGTTTGTTTTCAGACATTTGCAAAATTGCCCCGTTAAGCGTATCGGGCGAAAATTGCACTTGTTCAAAAGTTGAGGCAAGTTCGGGGTATTCGTTTTGAAATGGCGTGGACACCGCAATGCCGAGTTGAGACACCGCAAAACCTGACACACAATCACTTGTGCCGTTTGCATCGAGCAAATCCGTCCAACACGCCTCATCATAGGCAGGAAACTCAATTGGGGCGAAGTCATACTTTGCCATTAGCCCCGTTGGTTGCCAGTAGTAATACAACAGGGGTTTACGTTGTTCAAAGGCAGAGGCAATCTCCGCATCTAGGGCAGAACCTGTGCCAGGTAGCACATTGTTAAATGTTGCATCCAGCCCTGTGTTATTGAGCAGGCGAGTGTTGAATACCTCACACGTCCAGCCTGTTGGACAGTTTAAAAAACGGGCTCGGCTTGGGTCTTCGGGGTCAGTGAATAACTCAGCATGAGCAGGCAAATCTTGATAGGTTTTTAGCGTGGGGTTATCGTCCAACACGTATTGTGGAACATACCAGCCTTGCGTCGCCCCACCTTCTAAGGTATCGCCAATGACCGCCACTTGTCCCTGCTCAATCGCCTCTTGCATGATGGGCGAGCGTCCCACCCATTGCTCACCGATGACATGAATGTCATTTTGAGCCAATGCCGTCTCAAGGGCAGGACCCGCCCCCGGCACTTGTGTGGTGTCACAGTTAAATCCGTCCTCGGCAATAATCTCCAACACCGCCGAGATAAATTGCCCACTTTCCCACGTCAAAGCTCCAAACTTAATCGGGGTCTCACTTGGGCAAGTTACTGTATTTATTGAAGTAGTTTCGTCATTCGCCGTGTCCGCATAAGCTGTTGCCGTGATCGAAAATGAGGCGATGACAAAAACCGCCATCAACACGCGTCGAGCGAATAAAAAACGTGATACAGGAACAATTGGGTTGGGGTATGGCACACGAGGATAAGGCACAGTGGCATCCAGTTGGCTGAGTATAACTGACAGTGTAACCCGATGTGAGGCAAATTGCGAATGGGTTAAGATAACCACACGAAAAGGCTGCGAGGTCTCTTGAACCAATTTCTAAACATTCAACCTAACCCACAACCCCAAACAAATACCCTACCAGTATCTCCAAATTTATTAAGACGGTCACATAAAACACACGCTGAAACTCAAGCTTACGAGACTTGTGACGAAAGTAGGTTTGAGCCAATATCGCCCCGCCCCATCCACCAGCGCCTGTACCACAAGAGTGTGTCGGACTGCGAGAGGCTGAAAAGGTATCCACCGTATGCCACGCCAGCGTTTTTCTGATTATCACTAGTTTCGCGGAGATTCACCGCCAAGTCCTCTGGAGACCACT
>JAAXIL010000117.1:3116-3488 GCA_012270355.1 Psychrobacter sp. | reverse complement strand
TCTGTCCTTCGACGGCATGAAAGGGGAGATTCGCGAAGTCTGATTAGAGTTGGCGTTGCTAGCGACATTGGTTTAGACATTGGATTAGACATTGGATTAATTATCATATCCCACGCTACCTGATCTATGCTTATTTATAAGGAACAGCCATGACAACAAACGACGTGCTATTTACTACGCTTGCTACCCAAGATAACAACCAACTGGGGCAAATCACCCTAAATCGTCCCAAAGCTTTAAATTCACTAAGCACTGAGATGTGCCGAGCGATTTTAAGTCAACTTGAAGCATGGGAGGCCGACGATAGCATTAAAGCGGTGATTATACATGGGGCGGGAGAAAAGGGCTTGTGTGCAGGGGGCGACGTGCGGG
>JAAXIL010000117.1:2547-3106 GCA_012270355.1 Psychrobacter sp. | reverse complement strand
CCGAATACTGCAAAGCAAAAAGATGATGCGACAGGGCAGGATGGCGAAATCGTTAATGGTGCTTATGAATTTTTTACGTCAGAATATGCGATGGATGCTAAATTGCATGCGTTTAACAAACCTGTCATCGTGTGGGGCGACGGTATTGTGATGGGCGGTGGCATGGGCGTATTTCGTGCTGGCAGTCACCGCATCGTTTGTGAGACAACCAAGTTCGCCATGCCTGAAGTGACAATCGGGCTGTTTCCCGATGCGACGGGCAGTTGGTTTTTACAGCGGTATCCTGCCGACACGGGTTTGTTTATGGGGCTGACGGGGGCGGTGGGTAATGCCGAGGATGCGATATTCACCAACGTCGCCAACTATCAAGCCTCAAGCGGTGATTTTGAGAAATTGCTGGAAGCATTAACGCAAGCGGATTGGGCAAGTGCATCCGCATCTCAATTGTCATCAAAAAATAGCCTAAGCGATGATAAAACCGTGCAAGTCAACCACCCTTTGCATGACGTGGCATCAAAAGTGATCAGCCAGTTTTGCAAGGTGTCTAAATCCAAATCAG
>JAAXIL010000117.1:1193-2537 GCA_012270355.1 Psychrobacter sp. | reverse complement strand
ACAAACTTGGCAACCGATTAGCGATTTAATGAACGTAGGTGGCTTGGCAGACATTGATGCCATTTTGCAATCGGATGACAAGCTTATCGCATGGTTTGAGCGATATGACGTGGCGTATGCGAACAACGATTTTTTAACCCGTGCCATTGCTAACTATCGGCATGGCTGTCCTGTTACTGTGTGTTTAACCCATGCCATCTATCAAAATGTCAAAGCTTGGTCACTTGCTGACATTTTGGATATGGAAACCACGATCGCTTTGCATTGTGTGAATAACCCCGACTTTAGCGAGGGTGTGCGAGCTTTATTGATTGATAAGGATAAATCACCGAACTGGAGTAGAACGCTGGCAGAATGTTTGACGCAGGAAGGTCAGGCTAATATTCAAATCAATTTTACAACCGTTTGCTGAATCAATTTTAAACATCAATAAACCTTGACTAAACCTTAAACCCACTAAAAAATGGACTTTAACTTATCTTTATAATCAATTATCGTTTATAATTTTTTTGATTTTCAATACAGGTGCTAGCAAATGGATTTTGCTCACATAAATCAAGATAAATCGACGTTTGAGCCTGACGTTGAACCAATCACTGAGCCAACGGCATGGCTCGATATGGATGCCCTTGAGCATAATATTCAACTCGTTAATCATAAGCTTAAGCAAGCCAATGACGAACGTCGCTCACAAAAATCAACTCCCATTAAACTTCGCCTCGCCAGCAAATCCATTCGTTCGCTGGACGTGATGAAACATATTCAATCTCATTCGCCCGATTATATTGGCATCATGAGTTATTCTGCCAAAGAATCAGTGTATCTGCTTAAAAATGGCTTTGATGACATTCTTTGTGCTTATCCTATGCTAAATATGGCATCGGTGGCAGACACTTTTAGCCATGTGGACGATGGCTGTCGTATGGTGTGGATGGCAGACCGTGCGACTCATTTAGACCAACTCAACCAAACCGCCAAAGCTCATGATACAACCGTTGACGTTTGCTTAGATATCAATATGTCAATGCCATTGCCTGCGGTGTATTTTGGCACCAAACGCTCAGGACTGATGGGCAAAAAAGATCTAAAAAAATTACTGAGCCATGCTAAAAACCTGCCGCATATTCGCATTGTCGGGGTGATGGGCTACGAAGCACAAATTGCAGGCTTGCCCGAAAAGTCGCCCAATAATCCAATGCTTGCCCCTGCGATTCGACTGCTAAAAAATCGCTCAAAAAAACAAGTCAGTCGTCGTCGGACTGAAATGGTTAAACAGGTCGAAAAATGGCTAGTAAAAAATAAAATGCCAGAACTTAGAATGGTTAATTGTGGGGGCAGTAGCCG
>JAAXIL010000117.1:0-1183 GCA_012270355.1 Psychrobacter sp. | reverse complement strand
TAGTGGCAGTTTGGAGTTTACTGCCAGTCAGTTAGAAGTGACCGAAATCACAGTTGGTTCTGCTTATTATAAACCCGCCTATTTAGATTATATGGACAGCATGGCGGAATTTCATCCATCAGCAGGGTTTGTACTGCCCGTCACTCGCCAGCCCGAAAGTGGCGTGATTACTTGTCATGGCGGTGGATTCGTTGCGTCGGGAGCATCGGGCATCGACAAATCGCCTGTGGTGCATTATCCGCAAGGCTTAAAAATTTTACCTGATGAAGGGTTTGGCGAAGTGCAAACCCCAATGGCAGTTCCCAAAGGCACTAAGATAGGCATTGGCGATGCAGTGTGGTGTCGCCATGCCAAAGCGGGCGAGCTGTGCGAACATTTTAACGAACTGGTGTGTTTTCAGGATGGAAAACGCACCAAGCAAACGATGATGACGTACCGAGGGAACGGGCAATGTTTTCACTAAGCGAATGGCAAAATTCTAAAGACTGGCAAAACTGGGTGGGGTATGTCACCGCCACGCCCGAAGAGAAGCTTACGCCGAGCAGTGTGGAAGAATTACAAGATATTGTTAAAAAAGCCCGAATTGCCAAAAAAAGGGTGCGAGTCACGGGTGCCGCTCATTCATTTAGCGGGTGTGCTAAACCTGAGGAAATTGCCGTTAGTTTGCACAACATGCGAGGCATTGTTGCTGTCGATAGAGAAGCAAAGGAAGTCACGTTGCAAGCTGGGACATATCTGCACGAAATTGGCGAAATGTTACGCGAATACGGTTTTGCGTTGGAAAACATGGGCGACATTCAATATCAAAGCATCGCAGGGTCGGTCAGTACAGGCACACACGGCACGGGCGTCACACTGGGTTCGGTGGCGAATCAGGTGGTGGCGTGGGAGTGGGTTGGCGGCACAGGGCAGGTGCATACGCATAGACGTGGCGAGGCTCTAGATGAGGACGGCAATAATGAGCTTGGCAACGCCTTGCATGTCAGCCTCGGCATGCTCGGAATTTTTACCAAACTCACCATAAAAGTCGTGGAGTTGTACGGCTTGCGGGAAGAAAGTCAGGTGTTCGATTTTGAGACGGGCTTGGCTCAATTTTATGATGCCAGCCATGCCCATCGCCACATGGAGTGGTTTTTATTTCCAGGCACGAATAAGCTCCAACAATAAAATCTGTCGGGGATTG
>JAAXIL010000162.1 GCA_012270355.1 Psychrobacter sp. | reverse complement strand
GTGCAGAAACCCAGCGTTGACAAGCATATTTATATGACAAGATGATGACGAAGAACAAATGAATAAATCAGTAATATTGTATTTTGAAATTAAGAGCTTAAAAGAATTTTTATTTTTATTGAAATTTAGTACATCTTCAGTTGCAGAAACCTAGACACTGCCCATAATTTGTAATATATTGCAAATTATTGTTACTGCATTGTAATATCGTAATGAATGGTTAGTCACGTTCATTTCGGTTGAAAATTATTCACTAAGATGGGTTTAGAGCTTGTGATAAACCGATCGTATTTTTATATAAAGGATTTGTGTTATGAAATTGCTCCCAACGTTCGCTGCCTCACTACTTGCTATGTCGGTCATGACGGGCTGTAATCAACCTGCGGAAACCACAGGCGAGACAGTAGCAACTGACACGGAAGCCCCTGCAGGCGATACCAAATTTATCACCATTGGAACAGGTGGCGTAACTGGTACGTACTACCCAACAGGTGGGGCAATTTGTCGCATGATGAAAGATGGAGGTAGCCCAATCCGCTGTTCGGTTGAATCAACGGGCGGTTCGGTATATAACGTAAATACCATTAAAGCCGGTGAGCTTGATTTTGGTATTAGCCAAAGCGATACCGCCTATCAAGCCGTCAATGGGGAAGGTAAATTCGCTGATGCACCAGTGCCTGAGCTGCGTAGCGTGATGGCGATTTACCCTGAGCTTTTGGCGTTGGTGGTTCGGGATGACGCTGGCATCAGCAGCTTAGAAGACATTAAAGGTAAACGCATCAATATTGACGTACCAGGCAGTGGCACACGTATGACCGCCGAAGAAGTACTGGCGGCCAGTGGCATTCAAATGACTGATTTGGCACGGGTAAATGAGCTTAAGTCATCCGAAGGTCCGACCATGCTTAAAGATAAAAAGGTGGATGGTTATTTTGGTATGTTCGGTCATCCAACGGCGAATATTAAAGATGCCGCCAACTCGGTTGGCATTGATCTGGTGCCGATTGATGGACATGGCATTGACCAAATGATCGCCGACTATCCTTATTTCGCCAAAGGCACGATTTTGTCAGAGTATTACGAAGGGGTTGATGCTGACGTGCCAAGTATTGGCGTAAAAGCGGTGCTCGTCACCCGGGAGAATATGGCAGATGATGCGGTAACGGCATTGACTACAGCCATTTTGGATAACTTTGATGAGTTCAAAGAGTCGCATCCTGCTTATAAAAACATTACCAAAGAATCGCTACTGGATGGTCTAGCCGTGCCTCAGCATCCAGCCGCAAAAGCTGTATTTGATGAGGCTGGCATTGCGGTTGCTACGGCAGCATCCTAAGTGACAGGGTGAACGTTATTTAATCTTATAAAGCACAGGTCGCAAGATTTGTGCTTTTTTAATTTAGCATAGCCATAAGGATTTAACCGATGCCACCTGTGAATCAAACCACCGCATCTGACCCCATCCCGCCTAACTCAACATCCTTGGGCAAGGAAGAGTTGTCAGACAATAATGCCGATGTATTAGAAGGCAAACGCATCCTGCTACCCACCTCATTTGGTTTTCGCTTTATCGGTCTGATAGCCCTTTTGTGGTCGGTGTTTCAGATGTACGTGGTGGTTGTGCCCGTCAATGACGTATTCGTACGGTCGATTCACTTAGCTTTTGCGATGTTTCTTACGTTTTTGATGTACCCGATGTTTCGTACCAAAAAAACGATGACCAGTATTCCTATTTGGAACTATATTCTTGCCACGCTCGCTGCGGCGTCCGCCTTATATATTGTGGTGTTTTATGATGCCTTAAACTTTCGATCAGGGGCATGGCTGCCGATGGATGTGTGGGCGGCGGTGGCAGGAATAATACTGCTACTCATGGCATCAAGGCGGTCGTTAGGACCTGCTTTGGCTATCATTGCCATTGGTTTTTTGGCGTATGTCAAATTTGGGCAGGTCATGCCCGACATGATTGCCCACAAAGGGGCGAGCCTTAGCAAAATGATGGGGCAAATGTTCTTGACCACTGAAGGCATCTTTGGTGGGCCACTCGGTGTGTCGGCGAGTTATGTGTTTTTGTTGGTTCGGTTTGGAGCATTGCTTGAACGGGCAGGGGCGGGACAATACTTTATTGACCTGGCGTATGCGGCACTTGGTCGCTATGACGGTGGTCCTGCCAAAGCCTCGGTGGCGGCTTCGGGTATGATGGGGATTATTTCTGGCTCGTCGATTGCCAACACCGTTACAACAGGAACTTTTACGATTCCGCTCATGAAAAAACTCGGTTTTCCGGGTTATAAAGCGGCATCGGTCGAGGTGGCGGCGTCAACCAACGGACAACTGATGCCTCCCATTATGGGGGCGGCAGCCTTTATTATTGCTGAGTTTTTGGGCATGAGTTATGCTGGTGTGATTATGGCAGCGGCGATTCCTGCTTTTGTGAGCTATATCGCCCTGTTTTATATTGTGCATTTGGAAGCTAAAAAGCTCGGCATTAAAGGTGAAGCCAAAGACCGTCTGCCCAAAGTATGGAATGTGTTTATTGGCGGTATCCATTATTTACTGCCTGTGTTTTATCTGATGTATACCTTGATTGTGCTCAGAATGTCACCGCAGCGAGCGGCGTTTAATGGCATTATTGTGCTCATGGCGATTATGGTTGTACAACCTTTTGTTCGCTCACTGCTTGCTAAAAATGGCGTGAACTTTGTCGATAGTGCCAAACAAGCCGTATTCGATATTGGGGCGGGCATGATCAACGGGGCAAAAAATATGGTGCCGATCGCCATTGCGACGGGTGTGGCAGGCATCGTGGTCGGTTCGGTCACGCTCACAGGCATTGGGTTGATTTTAGCCGATGTGATTGAAGTCTTATCGGGCGGCTATATTGTGGCGGTGTTGGTGCTGACAGCAATTGTGTCGCTGATTTTGGGTATGGGTCTGCCAACGACGGCAAACTATATTGTCATGGCATCACTCACTGCCCCGGTGATATTAGGTTTAAGTGGTGATTTGGGCTATCTGGTGCCTGCCATCGCGGCCCATTTATTTGTTTTTTATTTTGGTATCTTAGCTGATGATACGCCACCTGTAGGCATGGCAGCGTATGCAGGTGCAGGCATTGCCCGATCTGCCCCAATTAAGACGGGTATTCAAGGCTTTGCCTATGACATACGCACCGCCATTTTGCCATTTATGTTCTTTTTTAATCCCAAACTATTGCTCATTGATGGTGTTGACCCAGCCAATCCAAAAGACCCCGCTGGTTGGATTTGGATAAACAACCCGCTTGAGATTGCCTTGATTTTCTTAATGGCAATGTTTGGTATGTTGGCATTCTCGGCGGCGACACAGCGTTGGATTCGAGTTAAGACCAATCCGCTCGAAATTGTGTTGTTACTTGCCGTCACCATCATGCTTATGATTCCAAATATGATTGACCAGTGGTTTAACTTACCGCACTAATATGTCAGCTATGCGATTGGTATGGCGATTTTGATAGCG
>JAAXIL010000113.1 GCA_012270355.1 Psychrobacter sp. | reverse complement strand
TTCGGGCTTTTGGTGCTCGTCGCTCGGGCAGGCTATGTACAACTCATCAATCCGACTTTTTTTAGTGAAAAAGGCGAGGGCTTTATCACCACAACCAAGACCCAAACCGCCTACCGAGGTATGATTAGTGACCGTAATGGCTTACCGCTTGCGGTGTCTGCCCCACTTTCGACCGTGTCGTTCAGTCCTTACGATTACGCCAACAAATATTATTACACCAAACGAGAAATCGTTAAAAATGCAGACAATCCCGAGGTTCAAGACGTATGGCGAAAACGGTTAGAAGCCATGGATTTAACCCTTCTTGCCAATACGACTGGGATGTCGCTCGACACCCTACGGCAAGCAGTGGCGATTGATGACAATGTGGCGGTCACAGGCGAAGGCTATGAAGAACGCATCAAAAACGCCTTGCCATCGGGGACAGGGTCGCATTATTTGCTACTCATGCGTGAGGTTCGCCCTGAAATCGCGGATGCCGTGACCGAACTTAATTTTCCAGGTGTGCATGAGGACTACAAATTCAAACGCTATTATCCTCAGCCCCAACCAAATGCTCAGTTACTTGGCTTTATGGGCGAGGACAGCAATGACCCTGATGCAGGGTATCACGGTCGAGCAGGCATTGAGCGGATGATGCAAGAGCGTTTGGCGGGCAAGGATGGCAAAGTGCTGATGCTCAAAGACGGCAGTCGCACCGAGCTCGAAGAGCTCAGTCAAATTGAGCCGTTGGTGGAGGGGCAAGATGTGACCTTAACCATCGATGCCCGCTTGCAATATCTGCTTTATAAAGAACTTGAAAAAGTTGGACGCATTCAGCGGGCGAGATGGGCGACGGGCATGGTGGTGGACGTGCAGACAGGCGAGGTGCTGGCACTCTCGACGTGGCCTGCGTTCAATAACAACAAGTTAAGCGAGATGACGGGTGAAAACCAACGCAATCGGGCATTGATTGACACCTTTGAGCCAGGCTCGGTCATGAAGCCATTTACCGTAGCGGCGGCACTAAAGTCGGGTGAATATAATATAAATTCGTTGATTAACACCAGCCCGGGGGTGATACGTGTTAGGGGCTATAACATTCGCGATCATGGTAATTTAGGTACGATTGGCTTTGCCACCTTATTAAAGAAATCCAGCAACGTCGCCTCGACCAAAATCGCCTTAAAATTGCCTGCTGATGGCATAACCTCGGTGCAACGAGAATTTGGCTTTGGGCAAAAAACCGCCCTTAACTTCCCTGGTGAGCAAGCGGGTAATGTCCCGTCACCTACCGAAAAAGAAACTGCCCGCCGTGCTACCATCAGTTATGGCTACGGTCTTGAGGTCACACTAGCACAAATTGCTCAAGCCTATGCCGCTTTAGGGGCGGGCGGCGTTATGCATCCTTTAACTTTGATCAAAGACAATGTAAATCAACTGTCAAGCAAGAGCATCATGCCAAAAGATGATGCTCTAGCTATCGTCAACATGATGGAACCCGTAACTGAAGAAGGCGGGACGGGCACGGCAGCAGCGAGTGATGGCGATCGTGTGGCAGGTAAAACGGGCACGTCTCGACGGGTCAATCCCGAAGGTGGTTATTCTTCTGACCAGTTTCGCACGGTGTTTGCGGGCATCGCCCGAGCGTCAATTCCTCGCCTTGCCACGGTAATCTTGGTAGAAGACCCGCAAGAAGACCATTATGCTTGACAAGTCGCCGCCCCTGTGTTTAAAAAGGTGATGCAAGAAGCCCTTCGCCTATATAACGTGCCACTCGACAAACCGCTTACCGCCCGCTCATCTGTATCCGCTAACACCTCGCAAGCTCTAAACGATGCAGCGACTGAGGAGGGCATCCCATGATGGCATTAAATGATTTATTGCAACGCTCAGAAAGCGACTTATTCCAGCTCGACGCTCAAACTCGAACTCAACCCTTTAACCAGTTTCGCCTCGACAGTCGGCAGGTGCAAACGGGCGATGTGTTAGTGGTGCTGGCGAGCCACAGCCAAGACACCGCCAAAAGTGCAAGCTATGTGGCTTCCGTTATCGACAAAACCGCCTTTGTGCTCAGTGAAATTGATCCGCAAGCCTTGTTACAAGAGGCACCTGAGTTAGCAAACCATAAAGCCAAATTGCACTTTGTGCCAAATATTCGGGAATATTTGGGCGATTTAATTCAGGCAAGTTTGCAACACATTAAGCCAACCCCATTGCCGAGCGTAGTTGCCATCACAGGCACCAATGGTAAAACCACGATTAGCCAACTCGTCGCTCAACTTCTCGAGCAAGCAGGCAAGCCGTCAGCCGTCATGGGCACGGCAGGCAACGGCAGAATTGGCGGGCTCAAACAAGCCTCGCACACCACAGGCGATGCGTTGGCAGTGCAAACCTTTATGCATGCCATGGGCGTGGCAGGCATTGACATATTGGCGTTAGAAGCCAGCTCGCATGGCTTGCATCAGCATCGCCTGCAAGGCGTGCCTATAAAAGTGGCGGTTTATACCAATCTTAGCCGTGACCACATGGACTATCACACGGACATGGACGATTACGCCCATGCCAAAGCCCGTTTGTTTGACCGTGCTTACTTTCCAACGCTTACCCATGCCATTATTAACCTCGATGATGATTACGCCACCACCATGCTAGAGATGGCTTCACACTCAAAGCTTGAAGTATGGACGTACAGCTTACATAGCGACGCTCAAGCCACCTTCCGAGCAGGGCAGATTAATCCGAGTTTGACGGGCGTTGAAATTGAACTTATCAGTAACTTTGGGACAATATGGGTGAATAGCCCCTTACTTGGTCGCTTTAATGTGGCAAATTTACTTGCCTCAGTCGCTTCCAGTGTTGCCCTTGGCATCTCGTTAGAACAATTACCACATTTCGTCCAAAACTTACACGGGGCAAGTGGACGCATGGAAAGAGTGAAATCCAAACAAGGCTGTTTTATTGTAGATTATGCCCACACGCCCGATGCCTTGACACAAGTATTGACCAGTCTAAAGTCGCACTGCGAAGGCGACTTATGGGCGGTGTTTGGCTGTGGAGGCAACCGTGACCGAGGCAAACGCCCGCTCATGGCACGGGCAGGGTTGGACGTGGCAGACAAAGTGGTGTTTACTTCCGATAACCCTCGTTTTGAAGATCCTGAAGAAATTTTAGTGGATATGACCGCCGAGGTAAGCAAATCAGAACAGGCAAAAACCATCGTGATTGCCGACCGCAGACAAGCGATTGAACATGCGGTTACTCACGCCAAATCAAACGACATTGTCGTCATCGCTGGCAAAGGGCATGAAACCTATCAAGACGTAAACGGCGTTAAGCATGATTTTGATGATCGGGTGGTGTTGAGGGAAGTTTTGGATAGGTTTGAGAAGTAAGCTCAATGAAGATTTTTAAGGTAATAAATTAGAACTTGATGATATAAGGCGTTTGTAAAATAATCAGGACACTTAAATGACCCCCTACCAATGGCAAAAAACCAACCTGACGCAAGCCGTTAAAAGTCTGAATC
>JAAXIL010000172.1 GCA_012270355.1 Psychrobacter sp. | reverse complement strand
ATTTGCCTGCTGAAATCAACGAAAGTTTGATTGTTGAGCTTTACTCTAAGTAAGCTTTACGTTCAGACCCAGTTTAATTGTTGAGCTTAGTTACTGACTTTAGTTACTTAACTCGAAGCTTAATAAGCTATTGTTAGATTAGGGTGTTATTCGTTAATAAGTTTGCTTATAAATGGCATCCTTAATAGTTCGTACTTAACGGTACTCTAAGTTTGAAAACATATTTTGAAAATTACAAAGTGACAGTCGTCGAGGTGATTTTATGATGCTACATGCTACTGAATTTTTAACACCAAATGCCATCAACGTGGATACGGTGGATGACACCACGGCGACCGTAACCCTTGAGACTCTCGAGCGTGGCTTTGGTCATACGCTTGGTAACGCCCTACGTCGTATTCTGTTGTCCTCATTACCCGGTGCCGCAGTAATTGAGGCGGAAATCGAAGGCGTTGATCATGAGTATTCAACGCTTGAGGGACTGCAGGAAGATGTGCTTGATTTGCTCTTAAACCTAAAAGGGTTGGCATTGACTATCCATGATCAAAGTGAAGTATTTTTGACGTTGGATAAGCAAGGTCCTGGTCAGATTACAGCGGCTGACATTGAATTGCCCCATAACGTTGAAATCGCTAACCCCGATTTGGTTTTAGGGACGCTTAGCGACCGTGGACATTTGAAAATGCGTCTTCGTGTGGCGATGGGTCGAGGCTATGAGCCGGCTAACCAACGCCGTGAAGATGGAGATACAAAAGCCATTGGACGCTTGAAATTGGATGCCAGTTTTAGTCCTGTTTCTCGTGTGGCGTATCAAGTTGAAAATGCCCGGGTAGAACAACGCACGGATTTGGATCGCTTGATTATTGAGCTCGAAACCAATGGTACGATAGATCCCGAAGAGGCGATTCGTAAAGCGGCGACCATTTTACAACAGCAAATTTCTATCTTTGTTGATTTGGAGGCAGAAGATACTCCTGAGCCTGTCAAAGAGAAAGAAGAAATCGACCCTGTGCTGCTGCGTCCTGTCGATGACTTAGAGCTTACCGTGCGTTCTGCGAATTGTTTGAAAGCAGAAAATATTTACTACATTGGGGACTTGGTGCAACGTTCAGAAACTGAACTTCTTAAAACCCCAAATTTGGGTAAAAAGTCACTGACCGAAATCAAAGATGTGTTAGCGTCAAAAGATTTAGAGTTAGATATGCGTTTGGAAAATTGGCCACCTGCTGACCTCAGAGTGGATGACCGTTTCTCTTATCGTAGCCGTTAAGTACCGAGATGCTCATTAGGTAACTTCATTTATTTTGTTTTAGTTAGAAGGATTCATTCACCATGCGACATCGTAAAAGTGGCGTTAAATTAGGACGCACCAGCAGTCATCGCAAAGCCATGTTCCAAAACATGACCAACTCATTGTTTGAGCATGAACTCATCAAAACCACATTGCCAAAGGCAAAAGAGCTTCGCCGTGTGGCAGAGCCTCTCATCACGCTAGCGAAAGAAGATAGCGTGGCAAACCGTCGTTTGGCTTTCAATCGGATGCGGAATAAAGCTAGGGTTGGGAAGTTATTCGGCCCCCTAGGTCATCGGTATGCTGCGCGTCCAGGTGGTTATTTGCGTATCATCAAATGTGGTAATCGTGATGGCGATAATGCCCCAATGGCTTACGTTGAGCTTGTTGATCGTGACTTACCAGCAGATAGCAATGTTTAACCATGGCTTAACCAATGCTTAATATAGGTCTGCAATGGTTATTAAAAATCCAGCTTAATAGCTGGATTTTTTTTGCTTCTAAGTTTTAATCAATTATTGCACTAACGTCGCCCGCCCCTTGGCGTATCAATGTTGGTGGATAGTCTGTCATATCAATCACTGTACTGAGTTTGGTGGTGAGTACGCCAGCATTTATTAATAAGTCCGCTTGATTGCTAAGTTGCTCTTCGATGATAAATGGGTCATCTAAAGGCAAATCTTGCTCGGGTAACACCAGTGAGCTGGTGAGTAAAGGAGCATCTAATTCCGAGAGCAACGACTGAGCAATTGGGTTGCTTGGCACTCGAATACCGTTAGTTTTCTTTTTGGGATGAGCCAATTTTTTCGGTACCTCTTTACTGGCGGGCCAAACGAAAGTAATGGGAGCAGGGGTGGAAGCTTTTAGCCATTTAAACTGCTGATTATCGACGCTGGCAAAGGTAGCAATCTCGCTCAAATCTCGACACAGTAACGTAAATTGATGGCGGTCATCCAATTGTCGTATCAATTTTAATTTGTCTAATGCTTGCTTGGAGCCAAGCCGACAACCGAAAGCATAGCTGGTGTCGGTGGGATAAATAATCAACTGGTCAGAATGCAGGGCATCGACCACTTGACTGATAAGGCGAGGTTGCGGATTGTCGGTATGTATATAAAGGGTTGGCTTGCGTTATCCTAGGGGTTATTGTTAAACAGTCTGCATTTGGTGTAGATTTTACGTTCGAGAGTTTTGTAGTTGAACGTTTTGTCGGTAGTGACGTAATGCTTCCAATGCCCGTCTAGCCAATAGGGGCGGGGCGGTGAGCATCTGCTGGTAATGTACTTCTAATTGTTCAATAAATTCTGCTGAAGCTGGATTGCCTGAGAAATCATCCAAACTGGGTGAGAAGGCTATGCCAATCGCCTCGCATAACGCCTTTTCCAATCCCTGCGGACGGGCTTCGACCTGCTCAAATGCTCGTTGTTGGGCTTCATCTCTACCACAAGGGGTGTACCAATAGCCAAAGTCGTCCAGTTGTCGCCGAGCTTTGCCCGCTAGGCAGTAGTGTGACAATTCGTGGAGCAAACTTCTTGGATAATTGGCTCGAAAAAATAATTTAGCCTTGCTTTGTAATTTTTCAGTACCTGTTAATTCATTTGCCAATGTCTTGTCTTGACTAAAGGACGACTGATAAGAAGACCGATAAACAGGAGCTTGATAAAATGGCTCATCTGCCCCGCCGATGATTTCTAACTCTGGAAAAACTGATGCAAATAGTATCACTAATGCTTGGCATTGCTCGTCATCGCTTAATGATTGGAAATTTGAATTATTAGGGTTATGCGTACTGGGTTTGCCAATATCGTCGGATAAGTCTATTTTTGTCACTTTTTGCCCATTCCATCGACACTCAAGTAAAATCATTATGGCAAATTATAGTAGAATAGCCTTTCAATTACAGTATCTAACGCTTATTAGCTCAACTGATTATGTCAAAAAACACGTTACCTTCTGATTTGTCAGTAAATCAACCCCCTTCATCGCCCCGACTGCCAACTCGCATCGATTTGGATAAATGGCAAGATTTGGGTTTTACGTGGTCGGGGCAAGTATCGCCGACTGATTTTCCTCGGCTGGGCGATCAGTTGGATGCGGAGCATGAGCACCCCCCGATAAAATTAAATGTCAAATTGACACAGACAGGACAACTGCTCACCTTGCACATGGCGTTTGTCGGTGACGGGTGGGGGACTTGCCAGCGGGGCTTGCAACCGCTTGGGATGCCTGTGACGCATAGCGTCGATGTGCCGTTGCTGATGAGCGAAACCGAACAAAGTTTACTGGATGAGTCCGATGAGTTTTTAATGCTCGATGAGGTCGTGGAAGGCGAACAAGGACAGCCGACATCGCATGACCGTTGGTTGCCATTGGCACAGCTTGTTGAAGATGAATTGTTGCTTGCGGTGCCATTATCGGCAAAGCATGAACACTGTGAAATGGCAGTAGAACAAGTGGGCGAGATTGAAGAGGCTGAACCTGATAATCCATTTTCGGCATTGGCAGACTTAAAAGGCAAATTGTAAGTAACTTTTAGGTAGGCAAAAATAAACTATTTTGCGATGCAGCTATTTATTTTTACCTAAAATTCGTGTATAGTCGCCCGTTTTATATTCTCTTGTTAATCCGCTTGCAAGCGTTAATTATTTTTTAGCGATTGAAGAGGGGCTAATTCTCTATAGCTATAATTTTATATAGTCATTTTAAGTTATCTCGTTATAACGCATTAGCCTTTTTCCACCGCATAGGAGTTCCTCATGGCAGTTCAAAAAAGTCGCAAAAGCCGTTCACGTCGTGACATGCGTCGTTCACACGATCGTATGGAGTTACCGACACTCAGCATTGATGCAACCACTGGTGAAAAACACCGTCGCCATCACATGACCAAAGATGGGTTTTATCGTGGTCGTCAGTTATTCACTGTGTCGCAAGACGATGAATAACTCATAGGTCATCACCTAGTGATATTAAGAGCCTGACGCACATTTGGCAATCGCCGTGTCGTTAGGCTTTTTTTATGCTTGCAGGTATTATTATTTATAAGGGTTACGCACTGTTCGCTAATGGTTTGTTTAGACTTTTTATTTGTCTAGCCCCTTGTTAACTTGTATCCTCATCTTCTCTATCCGTCTCATCAAGACACGCCTATGCCAACTTCTGTATCAGACGCCAAGAAAAGCGCCAAACCTTTGGATGCTAGTCATCCTGTCCATAAACGTATTGCTGTTTTGTTCCCGGGACAAGGCTCGCAAAGCGTTGGAATGCTCTGCGAGCTAAACGAGCAGTATCCGCAAGTCGCCACCACATTTGCAGAGGCAAGCGATGCGTTGGGCGAAGATTTATGGGCGATTTGCCAAGATGAGCATAAGCTGAATCAAACCGAGTACACCCAGCCCGCTTTATTGACAGCAAGCATGGCTATCTGGCGAATTTTGCAAGATGCTTTACATTGGCACCCGGCAGTGGACGACAAATCCACGCATCACCCAGTCTTTTTGGCAGGGCATTCTCTTGGCGAATACAGTGCTTTGTGTGCAGGCGGGGCGATCAGCTTAGCAGATGCCGTACAGTTGGTGCATCAGCGAGGCAAACTGATGGTCGATGCGGTGCAAAATGTATCCAGCAAAATGCTGGCTGTTTTGGGATTGGATGATCAGCAGGTGATCAGCCTGTGTGAGCAAGCCGAGTCGCAATATGATGACGCCGTAGTTAGTGTGGCAAATTTTAATAGCCCCAGCCAAGTGGTCGTGGCAGGCAACACGGTTGGTGTAGATGCAGTGCAAAGCTTAGTGGCCAGTATGGGTAAACGAGCTGTACCACTCAAGGTGAGCGTACCATCGCATTGTGCCTTAATGCCCCCTGCCAGCGATGATTTGGCGAAACCATTAAATGCTCGCAGGACGTTGACGCTACCTCACATTGAGGTCATTCAAAATCGCCATGCCAAAATCGAACACACCTTGCCCGAGCTAAAAACCGCTTTAATCGAACAATTGCATCACCCCGTGTTGTGGACGCAAACCATGCAAAGTTTGGCGGATAAACATGTCACGATGCTTGTCGAATGCGGAGCGGGCACCGTGCTAAGTAACCTTGCCAAACGCCAAACCACCCCGATTACTTGTTTGCCTACAGACAAACCTGACCGCTTAACCAAAGTCATCTCCAGCATCAAGGAAGCTCACACATGAGTCGCTCCATCACTTTAGTTACGGGAGCTAGTCGAGGCATCGGCAAAGCCATCGCCAAACGCTTCGCCAAAGACGGGCATTTTGTCATCGGCACGGCAACCACCGAGGAAGGGGCGGAACGGGTTGAGGAATATCTGCACGATTTTGGCGGTATCGGGCGGGTGTTGGACGTCACTGAACCCGAGCAAATCGACAAACTGTTCGAGGAAATCGAAAGTGTGTATGGGCATGTGCAGGTGTTAATCAACAATGCAGGCGTGTCCCAAGACCGCTTGCTTATGCGGATGAAAGACGAAGACTGGACAACCGTGCTCGACACCAACCTTACCGCCATCTATCGCATGAGCAAGCGAGCGGTGCGGGGCATGATGAAAGACCAAAAAGGACGCATCATCAATATTACGTCAGTCGTCGCTCAAATGGGCAATGCCGGGCAAACCAACTATTCTGCAAGTAAGGCAGGTGTTGAGGGCTTCAGTCGCACGCTCGCTCGTGAAATCGGCTCTCGCAAAGTCACTGTCAACTGCGTTGCCCCGGGCTTGATTGAAACCGACATGACCGACGAGCTGGACGAACGCTTACTTAATTCTATGTTAGATGCCGTTCCCGTCGGACGTTTAGGACAGCCAGAAGACGTGGCGGGGGCAGTCGCCTATCTTGCATCCGATGAAGCCAGTTATATTACGGGCGTAGTGTTGCCCATCAATGGCGGTATGTATATGTAATAGTCTGGCGAATATGACGCACTGCTTTTAATCAATATGGTTTAATCTTGATACTTTTGCTATGATTGACCGTCTAAATTTGTATAAACCCTCATTAGATTGTCATTAAATTAAGGAAACCCAATGAGTAAAGACATCGAACTGAAAGTAAAATCTGCCGTTGCCGAACAGCTGGACGTACCTGTAGAGGACATCAACAATGATTCGTCATTTATGAATGATCTCGGTGCAGATTCTTTAGATTTGGTTGAGTTGGTCATGACGTTTGAAAACGACTTTGACATCACCATTCCCGATGAAGATTCCAACGAATTGACGACCGTGCAAAAGGCAATGGATTATATCCAAGCCAAGCTCGACTAAAGGACGTCTGCCATAACTGAGGTAGGGTTAAATGGGCGATTTATCTGTAGACGATAATGATGAAAAACCGTAACAATTCACTACATTTCACCTATTATCAGTAGTTTGGCTTTCGCTATAATCAAATGGACTTGAGTCAATGCGTTTCGGTCTAAACGAACAAATTGACCAACTCACACAATCATAATCTTAAAATCAATAACCGAGGATATATTCATGGGAATTTTTAGTTTTGCCAAAGACATCGGCGATAAAATCTTTAATCGTGATGATGATAAACATCAAGCGAATGTTGAAACCAATGCCAGTGCTAACACACCTGTTGCCAGCACAGAGCCTTCAGCTCAATCGGTAGCGAACTTGCTACTGAAACGTATTCAACAGCAAAATTTGAACATTGATGACCTCAAGGTTAAGTATAATGGCACCACAGATACGGCTGAAATCTCGGGCAGAGCCAAGACACAAGCCGACCGTGAAAAAGCCATTATCGCCATTGGTAACGTACAAAATGTTGCTAAAGTTGTTGATAATATCGACATTGAAGAAGATGCCCCAGAATCAACCATGTACACCGTGAAATCTGGCGACACCTTGTCAAAAATTGCGGGCGACGTTTATGGCTCACCCAATGAATACATGAAAATCTTTGAAGCCAACAAGCCAATGCTTAGTGACCCTGACAAGATTTATCCCGGACAGGTATTGCGTATTCCTAAGCCCTAATTTATTTTTCTTAGAATAGCAGTATTAAGGTGTTAGGCTGTCGCTTATATGGCATCATTCGTCTGCCTTGTACTACTGTCATTCTAGATTGAATAAGCAATTTTATAGCCCCGCTATGTTTTTGATTTATTGAAAACATAGCGGGGTTTTTTATGCGTTATGTTTTTCTTTAGAGGTTTGTTCGTCTATCGCCCAGAGTATATGCTCATCAAGCATATCTCCGTGTTGTCCCAGACGGGCTTTCAATTGAGTCAGATTATCGACATGAAATGGGGCGTTGCCGATACCTATTGCCAAATTCCGTAAAAAATTAACGTATCCGGTACGCCTGATGGGACTGCCTTCTGTATGGCTTAAAAACTCATCTTCAGACCATTGCCACAAATCCAATAGTGTGCGGTTATCCAATCCATGCCGAGCATGAAAGTCGCTGACTGTCGTGGTTTTGGCATAGCGATTCCAAGGGCAAATCAGCTGACAGTCATCACAACCAAATACTCGATTGCCCATCGCCCGCCGATATTTCTCGTCGATTATTCCCTCGTGCTCAATCGTCAAGTACGAAATACAAGCCCGAGCATCCAGTTGATAAGGGGCGACAATCGCATCAGTGGGGCAAACCTTGGCACAGGCAAAGCAACTGCCACAATGCTCACTAACAGGGGCATCTTCGGGCAAACTCAGGCTTAAAAATAACTCACCTAACACAAAAAAATACCCTGCCTCACGGTTAATCAGCAAGGTATGCTTGCCCGTCCAACCCAAGCCTGCCTCATCAGCAAGCGGACGCTCAAAAATGGGGGCAGAGTCGCTAAACGGGCGAAACACAAAGGGCATATCCGCCCCGACATCAAGTCCCTGCCAGTTCGGTAGCATGGTTTCGATGCGTTTCGCCAGTTTTTTTAAGCGTGACCGCATGACCTTGTGATAGTCTCGTACCCGAGCATAACGAGCGATTATGTCATGATTGGGTAGTTCGTCGTCGGCAACGGTGCGAGGTTTTGGTACGTCTTGCAGATAGTTCATCCGCACCGACACAATCGTGCGAGTGCCTTCGACCAGCAGGGCAGGATTAGCTCGTTTATCATGATGCTGTTCTAAAAATGCCATCTGCCCGTGCATCCCATCTGCCAACCATGTGTTTAGGGCATCCATTTGTTTGGCAAACAACGGATTATCGACGCTTACAAACCCACAATCGCCAAACCCTAACGCCCGAGCCTCTGCCCGAATCCACGCCTTTACCGATTCAGCATTATTAAAGCTGGTAACAGCAAAGCTGGCATCGTGGTTTGAATGGGATAGAGTATGGGTTGGGATTTTGGACATAAAATGGCAGGTAGATAAACGAAAAAACTTTCAATTATGATAACCTATCTTGGTATATTTATATTGAGAATCCCATGACTGCTTACCCATCCCATCAGCCCATTCCTTTATACATCGCTAAAAAAATCTACGCCATTGAGCAAGCGTGGTTTGAGGCAGGCAATGACAGCTATGCCCTCATGCAACAAGCCTCGTGGGGCATGGCAAACTGGATTTATCAGCATTTGCCTTCGCTTGTACAAAGCCATGCTCATTCATCAGCTGTGACCATTCACATCTGGACGGGGGCAGGTAACAATGGTGGGGATGGCTGGTGCATTGCTCAATATTTGTACGAGTTGACCCATAAGCCAAATGATGAACCATTATTTGACATACAAGTGATTGAAGTTGCCGAACCTTCAACACCAGACAGTCAGCGTGCCAAACAATACGCCATTGAAGCAGGTGTGTCATCGCAAGCGTTTGTAGCGGGGCAACATAACACGTTTGGTAAGCATTACCGACCTGACTTGATTATTGACGCTCTATTTGGCATTGGTTTATCCCGTGTGCCAACGGGCGAGTATGCCAATGCCATTCGAGGCATCAATCAAGCACAGCAAAGCGGGGCAACCGTCATTGCGGTGGACGTGCCGAGTGGCTTAAATGCCAGCACGGGCAGGGTCTATACGAATGAAGATGATCAGCCCATTGCGATTCACGCCGATGCTACATTATGCGTGCTTGCTCGAAAATTAGGTTTGCATACCAAATCGGGCAAAGACTGTGCTGGGCAAGTGATAGACATGCCACTAATACCAATTTCGACTGTTTCCTTTGTGCCCGACGCTTGGCTACTTACTAAACCAAAAACGCTACCGAAACGAATGAATGACACGCACAAAGGCAGTTTCGGACATGTGTTAATCGTTGGGGGTAATCGGCAGACGAGTGGGCAAGGTATGGGTGGGGCGGTGATGATGTCAAGCGAGGCATGTTTTGCGGTCGGGGTGGGCAAAGTGACGGTGGCTTGTCATGAGGCGTTTCACTCAAGCCTGCTCTCTCGCACCCCGCAAGCGATGGTAATGACGTTGCCAAAAAAGTCTAATGCACAAGAGCATAATGATAGCGGTGAGGACAATACTAAGAATAACACCGCCGAGAATAACACGTCCGCAACTATTAAACTGTCTGATGCCACATTGGATTTAATTGCCAGTTGCGACGTGATGGCAATTGGTATGGGACTGGGGCGAGATGAACACAGCCAGGCAATTTTTCAAGCGTACTTGCAGGCAGGCAGGGATGCAGGTTTAGACTTGGTGATTGATGCGGATGGGCTATATCATTTAGCCACACTGACGCAAGAGAACGAAGCGTTGTTGGGTGAATTAAAAGCATATGCTACCAAGCACACCATTTATTTTACGCCACACAGCGGTGAAGCAGGGAGACTACTTAATAAGTCAGCAAGAGACGTCGAACAAGACCGACTGTCTGCCATAAAAACACTTGCGGATAAGTTTGGCGGGGCATGGCTATTAAAAGGGGCAGGCTCAATCGTGGTAGAGAATGACAACAGTTATGTCTGTGACGTCGGCAATGCAGGCATGGCGACGGCAGGCATGGGTGACGTGCTATCAGGCATATCATCGGGGCTATTGGCTCAATCTGCATTACCAGCCTCGTGCCGAACCCTACGCCAAGCGGTGCTGATGCACGGCCAGGCAGGCGATATGTTGGCAAAAGAAGTCGGCGAGTATGGTTTGGATGCGTCGATGATGGCTTTGAGTTTAGCAAAAAGAGATTAGAAAAAACGCGAAGCTGACATAAAACCAAATCTTTAAGCACATCAACAAAACCGTATCGCTAAAAAGTATTGTAAGGACGGATTTTAAACGAAAAAAAACGTATAAAATTAGACGTTTCAACTTGCGAAAAGTAGCCGTCCTACCTATAATAATTGGCGTTTTGTGTCACAAAAATGTCATGAGTAATTAGCGTATGCCATCGCCGTCCCCCGTTTTGCGACGTTCTGAAAGGCGACAGCAACGTATCGGGCATCTTAAAAAGCAGTTTCGCTGGCAGACATGGGTATTGCTTGGTCTGATTGTCATGGCGGCCTTGCTAGATTATGTTGCCTTAGGTATGGCAGAGCAGGCTTTATTGAGTAAAAGCATGGCACTTGGGGCAAGCTTGAGCTGGCTATCGCAAACCCTATTTACAGTAATTGCGTCGAGCACCGCAAAACGTACGCTCAGTCAAACCACGAATAAAAGCATGGTGCGTGGTATGTACGTTGGGCAAGGTGTGAAGTGGATAGTGACGCTTATTGGATTTGCTATCATTTTTAGTCTTGTCGCACCGATTTTGACATGGGCGACCTTGCTGGGATATGCCGTCATGCAACTCATTACGCTTGTGATAATGGCGTATCTGAATAAATGATTTGTAAATAACCACGCAATTATAAGCTTTGAGATATAAAACAATTCGTAAATAAAAATTTATAGCAATTATCATGCCAACCTTAAAGATAGTAGCGAAGTAAAACCAACGGGTAGAAATCCCTTTAATACAGCAAACAAACCTTTACAGAACCTCTAGCCTGCATTATGATAGCGGGACTTTTGAGTACAGACTCTAAATCAGCTAGATAAAGACAAAAAATCGTGCGGAATTAACTGCAAAAATTTGAATTTGACCTGTTTGTGGTCATTTTTTTTAACCCAATGCTTTTCATCAATCACTATTGTAAAGATACTCAGCTATGGCATCAGGATCAGGACACGCAACCTCTGAATACTCATCAGCAGAATATATCTCGCACCATTTGACCAATTGGACGTTTGGCTATTTGCCAGGTGAAGGTTGGACAGTGGCAGAGACTGCCGAACAAGCCTCAGCGATGGGGTTTAATGCCATTCATTTGGATTCCATGCTGTGGTCAATTGGCTTGGGTATCCTGTTTTGCACCCTATTTTGGTTGGTCGCAAAGCGAGCAACGGCAGGTGTGCCGGGAAAATTTCAAGCCTTTGTTGAGTTGATTGTTGAATTTGTCGATAACAATGTTAAAGATTCTTATCATGGCACGTCCAAACTCATCGCCCCATTGGCATTGACCATTTTCGTGTGGATTTTCCTCATGAATTTGATGGACTTAGTGCCCATTGATTACATTCCGGTGCTTGCCCAGAAAATTGGCGAGGCGATGGGATATGATCCGCATCACGTTTATATGAAGATTGTGCCGTCAACTGACCCGAATATTACGCTGGGGATGTCGTTTTCGGTCTTTGCGTTGATTATCTATTACAGTATCAAAGAAAAAGGTATTGGCGGATTTATCGGTGAATTAACCCTGCATCCGTTTAGTGCTAGTAATCCAATTGCCAAGATTTTGTTAATTCCGGTTAACTTTATTCTTGAGTTCGTCACCTTGATTGCCAAACCTATCTCATTAGGGTTACGACTATTTGGTAATATGTATGCTGGTGAGCTGATCTTTATTTTGATTGCACTGATGCCGTTTTGGATTCAATGGGCATTATCTGTGCCTTGGGCAATTTTCCACATTTTAGTTATTACCCTGCAAGCGTTCGTGTTTATGATGCTCACGATAGTTTATCTGTCATTGGCGTCACAAACTGATCATTAACCCGTACCGACATTTAATTTAATAGGTATTTTTTCTTAGTAGAGGACAGTTCTATGGATCCCGTTTTAGGTGGCTACACAGTTATCGCAGTGGCATTGTTGATTGGCTTAGGTGCTTTGGGCACTGGTATTGGCTTCGCGATTTTGGGTGGTAAGTTTTTGGAAGGCGTTGCCCGTCAGCCAGAGCTTGGTTCACAGCTTCAAACCCGTATGTTCATCGTCGCAGGTCTTTTGGATGCCGTTCCCATGATTGGTGTGGGTATCGCGATGCTTCTATTGTTCGCTAACCCACTTGCTGGTTAATGTTCATCAAGATTGGTTGGTAGGATATTAGTAATTGACCCAGTGTATAAATTTTGCTTGGTTAAATTTAATTATCCTACTCAAACCAAAGCTATTGATATCTATTAACTAACGAGGTGATGTTGTGAACATTAATGCAACCTTAATTGGTCAGTCGATTGCCTTTGCCATTTTTGTCGCCTTTTGCATGAAGTTTGTATGGCCTCAATTGATGGGGGCAATCAACGAACGACAAAGCAAAATCGAAGATGGCTTGAACGCGGCTGAAAAAGCAAAGGCAGACTTGGTCGAGGCAGAGCAGTCTGCGGAAGAAGAGTTGAGTGCTGCTAAAGTAAAAGCGGCGGCGCTCATTGAGCAGGCGAATAAAAGTGCCAACCAGTTGATTGAAGACGCTAAGATACAAGCTCAACAAGAAGGTGAACGTATTCGCGAGCAAGCTCGTGAATCGATCAACCTAGAAGTCAATCAAGCCCGTGAATCATTGCGTGGACAAGTGGCAGAATTGGCTGTGCTTGGGGCAGAGAAAATTTTGCAAGAAAAAGTGGACGCCAATCAACATGCTGCTATGCTTAATCAGTTGGCAGCCAAGCTTTAATGAGTCATTAAGATTGATAGAATGACTATTGATGATGGTATTCATTTGATGATCTTCGTATGAAGACATTATTATTTTGAGGACACTATGGCAGAACCATCTACGCTCGCAAGACCTTATGCCAAGGCGGCTTTTGACCACGCTCAAGCAAGCAATGCATTGTCTCAATGGGAGACTTTATTAAGCATTGCCAGTCAAACAGTGCGTGATGCTAGCTTTGCTGAATTTTTGGGTAATCCAGCTGTTAGAGCAAGTCAAAAAACTCAGCTACTTGCTGAGTTGATTCGTGAACAGTTACCTGCTTCGGAAGCTGACACTTTTGATAGTTCAGTGCAAAACTTTTTTGAACAATTGGCACAAAACAATCGCTTAACGTTGTTGCCACAAATTAGTGAGCAATATCGTCTGTACCGTGCTAAGTCAAATAAGCAAATTGAAGCACATATCACCACTGCCTTTCCGATGGATGAAGCTCAGCGAACACTCATTCAAAATCGGCTTGAGCAATCGCTTAACGCGTCTGTTGTGTTGCAAGAGAGTGTTGATGCCAGTTTGATTGCTGGGGCAACCATAAAGATTGGTGATAAGGTGGTTGATGATTCAGTGAAAGGCAAACTTAAGCAATTAAAAACACAATTGGCATCGGCATAATTTAAGCTAATATAAATTAGTAAATACTCATTGCTGTTCTAAGTCTTGCCAGACAACTTATGACCCAGTTAACTGCCTTAGATGTTTGTTAGACGTTGTCATCATTGAATGTTGTTATAGCTTAGTTGCGTTGCCACTCATTGATTTTTATCCTTCTATTTCATTTTAAAACTACATTTGTATCGCATTTATTATTAAGCCGCTATTTTTAAGGAAACCATATCATGCAACCATTGAATCCCGCTGAAATCAGCCAGCTGATTAAAGAGCGTATTCAAAACTTAGATACTAACGCTACCGCTAAAAATGAAGGCACGATTGTCAAGGTTTCTGATGGCATCGTGCAGATTCATGGTCTTGAAGATGCCATGTATGGTGAGATGATTGAATTTGAAGGTGACGTGTATGGTATGGCGTTGAACCTTGAGCAAGACTCTGTCGGTGCCGTGGTACTAGGCGATTATCTAAACCTACAAGAAGGTCAAAAGGCTTATTGTACAGGTCGCATTTTAGAAGTGCCTGTCGGTCCTGAGCTTTTAGGACGTGTGGTTGATGCCTTGGGCAACCCTATCGATGGGAAAGGTCCAATTGATGCCAAACTCACCGATAAGGTAGAAAAAATTGCCCCTGGGGTTATCGCTCGTCAATCGGTTGATCAGCCTGTTATGACAGGTTATAAAGCGGTGGATACCATGATTCCGATCGGGCGGGGTCAGCGTGAGCTTATCATTGGTGACCGCCAAACCGGTAAAACGGCTTTAGCGATTGATGCCATTATTGCTCAGAAAGAGTCTGGTATTAAATGTGTATACGTTGCGATTGGACAAAAACGTTCAACCATCGCTAATGTGGTACGAAAGCTCGAACAAACTGGAGCATTGGCTTATACCATCGTCGTGGTTGCCTCGGCTTCTGAGCCTGCTGCATTGCAATACATCGCCCCCTATTCTGGCTGTACAATGGGTGAGTATTTCCGAGATCGTGGTGAAGACGCCTTGATTGTTTATGATGATTTATCAAAACAAGCAGTCGCCTATCGTCAGATTTCATTATTGCTACGCCGTCCGCCAGGTCGTGAAGCCTACCCAGGTGACGTATTCTACTTGCACTCACGTTTGCTTGAGCGTGCCTCTCGCGTTAATGCGGACTATGTAGAAGAATTTACGAATGGTGAAGTCAAAGGACAAACAGGTTCACTCACTGCCTTGCCGATTATTGAAACGCAAGCGGGTGACGTCTCTGCATTCGTACCGACCAACGTGATTTCGATTACTGATGGTCAGATTTTCCTTGAGTCTAGTTTGTTTAACTCAGGTATCCGCCCTGCGGTGAATGCGGGTATCTCGGTATCGCGTGTGGGTGGTTCTGCTCAAACTAAGATTATTAAAAAGCTATCTGGTGGTATTCGTACCGCTTTGGCTCAATATCGTGAATTGGCAGCCTTTGCTCAGTTTGCTTCGGATTTGGATGATGCCACTAAGAAACAATTGGATCATGGTGAGCGAGTTACCGAACTCATGAAGCAGAAGCAATATCAGCCGATGTCAGTAGCTGAACAAGCTGCGGTGATTTATGCTTCAAATGAGGGATATCTGGCAGACATTCCTGTTGACAAAATTGGAGCATTTGAAGAAGCCTACCTACGTTATATGTGGGATGAACAAGGTGATTTGATGCGTGAAATCAATGAAACCGCCAACTACAATGATGATATTGCTGGACGCTTAAAATCCTCTGTTGAAACCTTCTTAAAAGATCATACCTTTTAATTAAGTAGGGTTTATTAGTAATACATTGAGTTCATATCTTTTGATGGGCGTTACAACTTCATTGAAAGATTAAAATTAGCTTTGATACGGAACAAGTATGGCAAGCTTAAAAGAAATTCGGGCAAAAGTGACCAGTATTAAAAGCACGCAGAAGATTACGCGTGCCATGCAGATGGTTGCCGCCAGTAAGATGCGTCGGGCCCAAGAACGTATGGAAGTGGGTCGTCCTTATGCTGAAAGTATGCGACGTGTGGTTTCGCACTTGGTACAAGCTTCAAGCGACTATCGCCATCCGTATATGGAAAGTCGCTCGGTCGCCCGAGTGGGATATGTGGTTGTGACCTCAGATAGAGGCTTGGCAGGTGGACTAAACATTAACTTGTTTAAAGCCTTGATGAACCATGTTAAAGACTTTGAAAATCAATCCGTGCAGGCAGAATTTGCGGTGATTGGTTCTAAAGGCGTGGGCTTTTTCAAAAACTTCGGGGGTAAGGTTACCTCAGCGGTGACTGATTACGGAGATAATCCAACCTTCGAACAAGTTAATTCCCCTGTGCAAGCGATGCTAGATGATTACTCAAAAGGTAATATTGATCGCATCTATGTCGTATATAACAAGTTTGTCAATGCAATGACGCAAAAGCCAACGGTTAATCAACTTGTGCCTTTGCCTGAAGATGCCATCGATACCCATTCGGCAATCGACACAGATTTAAGCTGGGATTATATCTATGAGCCGAATGTCGAAACCTTGATTGACGGCTTGATGGGACGTTACGTTGAGTCGATTGTGTATCAGGCTATCATGGAAAATATTGCCTCTGAGCAATCAGCTCGTATGGTGGCGATGAAAGCAGCAACTGATAATGCTGGAGAACTCATCAACGATCTGCAATTGGTTTATAATAAACTGCGACAAGCAGCAATTACCCGAGAAATTTCGGAAATTGTTGGCGGTGCAGCGGCAGTATCTTAACAATTGTTAATAAAGTCATTCAAGACAGACGCTTCATTATATTCGCCCTTTTTTATTACTTTAAAGTTTAGATAAATAAATAGATTTTTAGGAGAATGCCCTCATGAGTAGTGGTCAAATTGTGCAAATTATCGGTGCGGTCATCGACGTTGAGTTTGAGCGTAGCGATGTGCCACAGGTTTATGATGCTCTCGAAGTAGATGGCACAGAAACCACCCTTGAGGTGCAGCAGCAGCTGGGTGATGGCATCGTACGTACCATTGCGATGGGTTCAACCGAAGGCTTAAAGCGTGGCATGCCTGTTACCAATACTGGAGCACCAATCACTGTGCCCGTTGGCGAAGCGACACTAGGTCGTATTATGGATGTACTCGGTCGCCCAATCGATGAGCAAGGTCCGGTAAATAGTGAAGATCGTTGGTCAATTCACCGTCAAGCTCCTTCTTATGATGAGCAATCAAACAGTACGGATTTGCTAGAGACTGGTATTAAGGTGATTGACTTACTTTGCCCGTTTGCAAAAGGGGGTAAGGTTGGATTGTTTGGTGGTGCAGGTGTGGGTAAGACCGTTAATATGATGGAACTTATTAACAACATCGCCCTAAAACATTCTGGTCTATCAGTGTTTGCAGGTGTTGGTGAGCGTACTCGTGAAGGTAACGACTTCTATCATGAGATGCAGGAAGCTGGCGTTGTTAACGTTGAGGACTTCACTAAGTCTAAAGTTGCGATGGTTTACGGTCAGATGAATGAGCCGCCAGGTAACCGTTTGCGTGTTGCTTTGACGGGTCTAACCATGGCGGAATATTTCGTTGACCAAAAAGATGAAACAACAGGCAAAGGACGTCATGTACTGTTGTTTGTCGATATCATCTATCGCTACACGCTCGGAGGTACAGAAG
>JAAXIL010000226.1:7450-17815 GCA_012270355.1 Psychrobacter sp. | reverse complement strand
TTCTGAAACTCGCAAATGGTTATTGATGTGTAAACCTGCGACAGGCTTTGTTGAGGTCGGGCGCATCGTTTGTTCGTGCATGACGGTGGGCGAAAATACGATTATAGATACCATCCAAACGCATGGTTGTACCACCGCAAGCGAAGTAGGTAAACACTGCAAAGCAGGCACAAACTGCGGGTCGTGTATCAGTGAAATTAACGCATTGATTGCGGTGGTACATGAGGAGCGAGATGAGCCTGAGACGGTTTGATGTCTGATGGTGATAAAAGCCTAATTCCATATTGGCATTAGAAACCATATTAACTTTACCCAATAATTATTGGCTTAAAATTTGACAAGATTGCCACTACTCAAGCGTTATTAAAAGTAACCCATTACTCTTATTTAATCTTACCCTTATCTATTAACTTTTCTTAAACCTCATTTTTGTAACTACAGATACCGAATAATTTTTATGGACGTTCTTCCTATTTATCTAAAACTCACTGGGCACCGCTGGCTCTGCGTGGGTGGGTGCGGTGTGGCATTGCGTAAAGCCCGTCTGCTATCGCAAGCACATGCCAGCGTCGATATTTTGTCGCCAGACATACTGCCTGAACTGCTTGAACTTATCGAGCAGAATGGGGGTAAACATTATGCTCAAGGCTATACCCTCGATCATGCCAAACAAGCCTTGGCTCAGGCAGAACAAAACGACACGCCCCCCTATTGTCCATTTCTAAGCCATTACCGATTGGTCATCGCCTCAACCGATGATAAAGCCATCAATGCTCAAGTATTCACTGATTGCGAACGGCTTGGGGTGCTGGTCAATTCAGTTGATGACCCCCCGCATTGTCGATTTATCGTACCTGCCATCATTGACCGTTCGCCATTGTTGATGTCTATATCTACAAATGGTAATGCCCCCGTCATCGCTCGGCAAATGCGAACCAAGATTGAAGCAACTACCCCAGCTCGTATGGGGGAATTGGTGCAGTTTTCGGGCGATTGGCGAGCAGACAGTAAGCGAGCGATTAAAAACCCCGACGAAAGGCGAATTTTTTGGGAAAATTTGTATGCTAGTCCTATTGGTGAGTCGGTATTGGCAGGCAATCGTGAAGTCGCTGATAAACAAATGCCCAAGCTGCTGGACGACTGGCGAACGCCAACGGGTGAGGTGTATTTGGTGGGAGCAGGTCCTGGCGACCCAGAACTACTCACGTTTAAAGCACTCAGGCTCATGCAACAAGCCGACGTGGTGTTGTATGATCGTTTGGTGTCGCCTGAGATTTTAAATTTGGTTCGTCGGGACGCCGACCGCATTTATGTCGGCAAAGCAAAATCCAACCACGCCGTGCCACAAGGGGGTATCAATCAATTGCTGGTTGAACACGCCAAAGCAGGCAAACGGGTGTGTCGCTTAAAAGGCGGAGATCCGTTTATCTTTGGACGAGGCGGAGAGGAAATTGAGGAGTTGTTTGAGCGTAATGTGCCGTTTCAAGTCGTGCCGGGTATTACAGCAGGGTCGGCGTGTGGGGCGTATGCGGGCATTCCGCTCACGCACCGTGACCATGCCCAAAGCGTACGGTTTTTAACAGGGCATCTCAAAGACGGTACGATCAATCTGCCTTGGTCGGAGTTGGTTTATGAATGGCAAACGCTGGTTATTTATATGGGACTGTCGGGCTTGCCAACGATTATGGAGCAATTGCAAGCTCATGGCTTACGTCCCGACATGCCTGTGGCGTTGATTTCAAAAGGCACATTGCCTGACCAAAAAGTTGTGACAGGTACGATTGCTACCATCATGGATGAGATTGAAAAGGCGGACATTGACTCACCCACATTGACCATTGTCGGGTCGGTCGTCAGTTTGCGGGATAAACTAAAGTGGTATAAAGAGGAATAGAAAAAAATAAAAGATGGTGCGCCCAGCAGGAATCGAACCTGCGACCTTCGGCTTCGGAGACCGACACTCTAATCCAACTGAGCTATGAGCGCATCATTAAAATTGAACCAGAGCGGTTCAATGGGACGCATAGTCTAGCAAAATCTGCTAAAATTACAACCTCAGTTCATCGCCTACTTTAACTTTTTAACGCCTATCCCCATGTAGGCGTTTTTTGTTGGTAGATTACGTAATTCATGCGTTTGATGCATGATTACCTTTTTTATTCTGCGATTTAAATTGAACTTGAGACCCAGTAACAAACAACGGCATCCAATATGACCGACATACCTGCACTCAATGTGCAAAACTTAACCAAAACCTACGCCAATGGCTTTACTGCCCTAAAAGGAGCGAGTCTCACCGTACCGCAAGGCGGATTTTTTGCCTTGCTTGGACCCAATGGGGCGGGCAAATCCACGATGATTGGTATCATCAGCTCACTGTTTCGTCCGACGGCAGGGTCAGTTGAAATTTTCGGTATTGATCTGCTTAAAAATCCCTCAACTGCCAAACAGTATCTTGGCGTTGTGCCCCAAGAATTTAATTTCAATCAGTTTGAAAAGGTTGAGGATATTCTGATTACGCAAGCGGGCTATTTTGGTATTCCTGCCAGCGAGGCGAAACCCCGTGCCAAAAAACTGCTGACTGCTTTGGGACGATGGGACAAAAGAGACACCAAATCTCGGGCGTTGTCGGGAGGCATGAAACGGCGGTTAATGATCGCTAGGGCGTTGATTCATAAGCCAAAACTGCTGATTTTAGATGAGCCAACGGCAGGCGTGGACATTGAGCTTCGGCGTTCTATGTGGGAGTTTATTCAACAGGTTAACCGAGAGGAAAACACGACCATTATCCTCACAACGCACAATCTTGAGGAAGCAGAGCAATTGTGCAAACGCATCGCCATTTTGGATCATGGCGAAATCCGCATCAATACTGATATGAAGTCGCTTTTGGCTCAGTTGTCAGTCGAAACCTTTGTGCTGGATTTAACGCAACCAATTGACACCCTGCCGACGGTGAACGGCATTACCAAACTCGCTCAGCCCGATGCTCAAACGCTTGAGGTGACCTTGACTGAGGGCGAACGCTTAAACGACGTGTTTACCCAACTCACCGAGCAAAACATTGAAGTGGCCAGTATGCGAAACAAGGCAAACCGTTTGGAAGAGTTGTTTATGGGGTTGGTAGAAAGTAAAGACGATGCAGGGTTACAGGGGGCGTATGATGAATAACGACTTATCGAATCAAAATTATAATCAACAACCAAATCTCAACGCCGACTCTGATGCGTTAGTCGCCCCACATGCCAGTAAAGGGGTGACATGGGGACAACGTTGGATTGCTTTTCGTACCATTTTATATAAGGAAGTCCGTCGCATTTTGCGTATTTGGGCACAAACCTTATTGCCCCCTGTCATCACCATGACGCTATATTTCATCATTTTTGGCAAAATGATTGGCTCTCGGGTGGGCGAGATGGGCGGTGTGCCGTATATGCAGTTCATCGTCCCTGGGCTGATTATGATGTCCATCATCACCAACAGTTACTCTAACGTGGTGTCCAGCTTTTTTAGTGCCAAATTCACCTCAAGTATTGAGGAAATGTTGGTATCACCAATTTCTAAACACGCCATTTTGCTCGGTTATGTGAGCGGTGGGGTGTTTCGAGGGTTGGCGATTGCGGTGATTGTGTCGATTGTGGCGTTGTTTTTTACCGAACTTGGCATCCAACATTTGGGCGTAACCATCTTGACGGTGCTGGGCACATCGGTGCTGTTCTCGCTGGGCGGGTTCATCAATGCCGTGTTTGCTCGTGAAATCGATGACATTTCTATTGTACCCAGTTTTGTTCTGACCCCTCTCACCTATTTGGGCGGTGTGTTTTATTCGATGGAAAATTTATCCCCATTTTGGCAAAACGTGTCGCTACTAAACCCGATTGTGTATATGGTGAACTCGTTTCGTTATGGCATTTTGGGTCATTCAGACGTGAACGTGTGGGCATCGCTGATTGCCATTTTCGTGTTTTGTGTGATTTTTTATGCCATTGCCTATCGGTTATTGCATGATGGGTCTAGGATTCGGATTTAATGATGAGTATTCACGGCGTTCTTGGCGAAACCACGTCCTATCCCACAACTTATGATCCAAGTGTGCTTTATCCCATACCTCGTCAAATAGGGCGAAGCGACATTATCAAAGCGAGTGCTAAATCACAACCGCAATTTGATGGTTCTATTTTACAAAATGGTGTCGATTGGTGGCACGCTTTTGAGGTGTCTTGGCTAAACCCGCAAGGCATTTCGCAAATGGCGATCGCCCGTTTTACTATTCCCGCTAATACGCCAAATATCGTTGAATCTAAATCGCTGAAACTCTATTTGAATAGTCTAAATTTTACTGAGTTTGAAGACTGGCAAACGGTTAAAAATACTATTCAAGGCGATTTGTCTGCGTGTGTGGATGGTCAAGTAAAAGTTGAACTGTTCGACATTGAAAATCGTGCCTTGACTGACTTTGCCATCGCCAAACCCGAAGGACGATGTATTGATGAAGCATTAAATGGTGACGACGTTACTACTCTGAAGGACAATAATGAAAAAGTGGTCTTAACTAAAGACCCCGATGCCCCTCTTTTATTGCCGTCCTCTAATGTCCACAGGGACAATCAGCCAGTACAGGAGCGGAGTTATCATGTCTATTCTAATTTGCTTCGCAGTAATTGCCCCGTCACCAATCAGCCCGACTGGGGCACGCTTGAGATTGCTATGCAACTTAGTCCTGATGCCAAGGCTGTGCCCCAAGATGCCGACATTTTACGTTATGTATTAAGCTACCGTCAGCACAATGGCTTTCATGAGCAATGCGTCGAGCAGATTTTTGCCGATTTATCCCAAGCGTTTGAGCCAAATTCACTGATGGTGCGGGCGTGGTACACCAGACGGGGCGGTATTGACATCAACCCGTGCCGAGTGAGTGATCTAAGATTATTACCAGCCCCAAGCCGATTGGTTCGCCAGTAATTGAGTACGTCTGTAAATGGTTGCATCAGAAGTTGCAGTCAAATCAGGCATTTGAATAAACAATCCTGCATTCAGCCGTTGACATTCGCAAAAAACACGCTATGATAATCCACTTATTTGGTCAGTTCATTGCGGTTATCGCCGATGATGAACTTAAAATCAGCTTGAGCGAGCAATATTACCGTTTTGCTTGTCATCACTGATTTTATTGACGTCAGATTTTGCCTATGGCTTGGCTATAATTTTAGCTTTGATTTTGGCAGTAATCTGCTGGGACTTACCCGTCCGCCACGACTTAACATTCTAGACGTGGCTGTCTCTAAGCCCTCGTAGACATATTATGGTCTGATGACCATATCTCTCTTGTTTTGTTGTTCGTGTGTTGGTACGTCCGTCAATCCTTATTCTTAATTGATTGTCGTTGATTTGGTCGCGACCTATTTAAACGGTTAAGGTGACAACTATGCCCACAACCACGAAACTGACAGACTCAAGCAAAAACGCAGACACACAAACCACTCAAAAGCCAAACATGACAGGACATACGCAGACAGCGGATGCCGCTCGTGGCTTTGGTAAAAAAACCCAAAAAATTGTCGATGGCACAAATGAGCCTATCATGCTCTCGGGTGCAGAAATGGTGGTGCAATCGCTCATTGATGAGGGTGTCGAATATATTTTTGGCTACCCAGGTGGGGCGGTGCTGCATATCTATGACGCTTTGTTTAAGCAAGACACCATTGAGCATCTGCTCGTCCGCCATGAACAGGCGGCAGGGCACATGGCAGACGCTTATTCTCGGGTAAAAGGCAAGACGGGCGTAGTGCTTGCCACGTCAGGTCCAGGAGCAACCAATACAGTGACCGCGATTGCCACCGCTTATATGGATTCCATTCCGATGGTGGTGTTGACGGGACAAGTACCGAGCAACCTGATTGGCGACGATGCGTTTCAAGAAACCGACATGATTGGCGTGTCTCGCCCTATTGTGAAGCACAGTTTCCAAGTGCGTCATGCCACTGAGATTCCAACCATCATCAAAAAAGCATTTTTCCTAGCCGCCAGTGGTCGCCCTGGTCCTGTGGTGGTGGACATTCCCAAAAATACCACTGCCCCACACGAAAAATACCCATATGAATACCCTGATTCGGTGAATATCCGTTCTTATCAACCGTCAGTCAAAGGTCATGGCGGGCAAATTAAGAAGGCGGTTGAAACCTTGCTATCCGCAAAACGTCCTGTCCTTTATGCTGGTGGTGGTACGGTGATCGGCGATGCGTCCAAAGAATTAACCGAGTTGGCTCACTTGCTCAATTTGCCAGTGACCAACACCTTAATGGGGCTTGGGGCATTCCCTGGCTCTGACCGCCAATTTTTGGGCATGCTCGGGATGCACGGCACGTATGAAGCCAACATGAGTATGCACCACGCCGATGTGATTTTGGCAGTAGGGGCAAGATTTGATGATCGTGTGACCAATAACGTGGCGAAATTTTGCCCCAATGCCACGATCATTCATATCGACATTGACCCAGCGACCATCTCAAAAATCATCAATGCTCACGTGCCGATTGTTGGCGACGTGAAGGTGGTTTTAAATAGCATGCTCGACATTCTTAAAGCCGATGATAATAAACAGTTGGATCAGGCGTCAATGCTGGATTGGTGGGATCAAATCAACCAGTGGCGAACCCGGGATAGCCTCGGCTACGACGACAGTAGCGAGCATGGCATGAAACCGCAAAAAGTCATCGAAACCTTGTACAAACTCACTGACGGCAAGGCGATTATCACCAGTGATGTCGGTCAACACCAGATGTTTGCTGCGATGTACTATAAGTATGACGAACCTCGCCAGTGGATTAACTCAGGTGGACTCGGCACGATGGGCGTTGGTTTGCCGTATGCGATGGCAGCAAAATTGGTTGAACCCGAACGGGATGTGGTTTGCGTCACGGGCGAAGGTTCAATCCAAATGAACATTCAAGAACTCTCAACGTGCTTCCAATATGATTTGCCTGTCAAAATCTTGAACCTGAATAATGCTCAACTTGGCATGGTGAAGCAGTGGCAAGATATGCTTTATGAAGGTCGCCACGCTCATTCCTACATGGAATCTTTGCCCGATTTTGTCAAACTGGCAGAAAGCTATGGGCATGTGGGCATCAAAATTACCAATGCGGACAAATTAGAAGAGCAACTGGCTGAAGCCCTAGCAATGAAAGATAAACTGGTGTTTATCGATGTGTATGTGGATAAAAATGAACACGTTTATCCCATGCAAGTTGCGGGTCAGTCGATGCGTGATATGTGGTTGGCAAAAGGGGAGCGGACATAATGGCGGATAATGAGACTTACACCAATGCAAACAAACCGCACCTGATTTCGGTGTTGATGGAAAATGAAGTAGGGTCGTTATCACGGCTTGTCGGGTTGTTTTCACAGCGGGGCTACAACATTGAAACGCTCAATGTCGCACCCACAGATGACAAAACCATTTCTCGGCTCACCCTCACGACGCTAGAAGGTGGCGAGAAAATTGAACAAATCACCAAACAGTTGCACAAACTGATTGAAGTGGTGAAAGTCACCAATCTTACTGATAATCCACACGTTGAACGAGAGCTGATGCTCATTAAAGTGCGGGCAACTGGCAGTGTGCGAGAAGAGATTAAACGCTCGAGCGACATTTTCCGTGCCCAAATCGTGGATGTGGCTGCCAATATGTACACCATTCAAATTGCGGGCGATACCGAAAAGCTGGATGCGTTTATTGATGTGATTGGACGCGACCGAGTGTTAGAAGTCGTAAGGTCAGGGGTCATCGGCATCTTGCGAGGCGAGCGGACGCTGAGCGTGTGACTATTAAATGGTGCATGAATCTGATACTGCAAAATACTACCTTATGCGTCATATCCAGCTAAAGACGTCTATAAAGGGTGGAAGTACTCGTACTCAAAAGCTCAATTTAGCGTTAACTCAAAAGGTTGGTGGTTGTATTATTTGGATTGAACGTGAAGAATGTCCTGATAGCCAGCAATTCAAATTTGAGTATTTGTTCTATGGTAGCAAAGCAAATGAGCGGTTTGTCATTGATCATGATTTAAAAGTAGCTAAATCGACTAAAGCGAATGCTAAAGGATTTAAATCAGAAAGAAAAAATATACGGGTTGTTCCCAAGTCAAAATTTACTAAAGTTAGCGATATGAGGCATTTGATGCATTTATTGTTTGACTTATAAATGAATTATACTTTGTTTGATTAACGAGAGCAGAATGCTGTCATTCTATTAATTAATTACATTGAGGAAATTTTATGAGCTTAAATATCTATTACGACAAAGATTGTGATTTGTCCATCATTCAAGGCAAAAAAGTTGCCATCATTGGCTATGGTTCGCAGGGTCATGCCCATGCCTTGAACTTAAAAGACAGTGGCGTCGATGTCACCGTCGGTTTGCGTAAGGATTCATCATCGGTAAAAAAAGCAGAAAATTCAGGCTTGAAGGTGGCAGAAGTCGCTGATGCCGTTCAATCTGCCGATGTGGTGATGATTTTAACACCCGACGAATTCCAAAAAGATTTATATGAAAACGAGATTGAGCCAAACATTAAAGAGGGAGCGACGCTTGCCTTTGCTCATGGTTTCGCCATACATTACAACCAAGTCGTACCACGCAAAGACCTCGACGTGATTATGGTTGCCCCAAAAGCACCAGGTCACACCGTGCGTTCTGAATTCACCAAAGGTGGCGGTATTCCTGATCTTATCGCCATTTATCAAGATGCATCAGGACAAGCCAAACAAGTGGCGTTGTCGTATGCCGCAGGCGTGGGCGGTGGACGCTCAGGCATCATCGAAACCACATTTAAAGACGAAACTGAAACCGATTTGTTTGGTGAACAAGCCGTGTTATGTGGCGGTGCGGTTGAGCTAGTCAAAATGGGCTTTGAGACGTTGGTTGAAGCAGGTTACGCCCCAGAAATGGCATACTTTGAGTGCTTACATGAGCTGAAACTTATCGTTGATCTCATGTATGAAGGTGGCATCGCCGACATGAATTATTCAATCAGTAACAATGCCGAATATGGCGAATACGTCACAGGACCTGAAGTCATCAATGAAGAGTCTCGGAAAGCCATGCGGTATGCCCTACAGCGGATTCAATCGGGTGAATATGCCAAGATGTTCATTACTGAAGGGGCGATGAATTATCCTTCTATGACTGCTCATCGTCGCAATAACGCTGATCATCCCATCGAAAAAACGGGTGAAAAGTTGCGTGCGATGATGCCTTGGATTGGCGGTAATAAAATCATTGATAAAGACAAAAACTAATTCGTAGCTATTTTATCTTTATAAATGAATTAGAAGTATAAGTGAAGTCTTGAATTTACGACTTTTGAACCCACGTTATGCGGTTAGCGTGGGTTTTTTAATTGATATTTTAATGAATGTACTAAAAGGGTAACGTCTGTTGTGGTGGTCACTGCTAACCAAAGAGATGATTTATGTGGCAATGAGTGTGGCGGTGGCAGTCATTTTGTGGTTTGAAGGCTTGATGCTCAGAAATACGGGCGGAAAGTTGCCGACTTCGCTTTGGTTTAATCTCGGGTCGATTTTCGATACCCTGTGGTTTTTCGTATCGCTCGCCGTGCTTTATTTTTTGGATTTTCCAAATTATGCTCTCGCTGTACCCGTCGCCTATTGCGTTTATACCCTATTTGGCTGGGTGTATGGTACACGTTTGTTACGCAAAAAAGGCATCCCCGATAACGTTGATGAACTGGTGATTCCCGCCAAATACACCAGTTATAGCCAATCGTTTGCGATAGTATTTTTTGTACTGTGCGTGATGGTGTTGCTGAGTTTGTCAGGGGTAATTCATCCGCCAAAATTGAGCTAAAAATTGATAACATCAAGAGCATAAAAAATTATGCCGAAATATTGGGATTTTGCCAAATCATCTGTTATACTTCGCCTCGTATTTGTGTGACCCCAAGCATTAAGCTTTTTGGCTTAAAGTGAGTCCTCATAAATATAATATCTCATTTTTAAGTTAGGAAAGTTTATGTCAGAACGTGTCGAAGGTACGGTTAAGTGGTTTAATGATGCCAAAGGTTTTGGGTTTATCGCTCAAGAAAATGGCGGTCAAGACGTATTTGCCCATTTCAGTGCCATTCAAGGCGAAGGTTTTAAAACGCTAGCCGAAGGTCAGCGTGTGTCTTTCATCATGGGTGAAGGCAAAAAAGGTCCACAAGCTGAGCAAATCGAAGCAATTTAATTTGTGTCGCTTTATTTGCTGTCTAAAAGTAAGACCAATTTCATATTAAAACGACCTTGGGGTCGTTTTTTTTGGTTAAAATTTTGCTTATGCATATTGTTCATATCGATTGAAAGCAA
>JAAXIL010000226.1:0-7440 GCA_012270355.1 Psychrobacter sp. | reverse complement strand
ATATGACCCTTTATTCACGTCCACCCCTGGACGGTTCGGGGCTTGTCTAGCAATATAAGTTACGTTAGTTATAACAGAATTTGTATGATTTTGACCAATTTTGATTGGTTCTACTAAATTTTTTTAACAACATTATTTTTAACAACAAATGAGGACTTTATGAAAGCACTAGTCGCCGTAAAACGTGTGATTGACTATAACGTCAAGGTTCGGGTAAAAGCCGATAATTCTGGCGTAGATTTGAGCAATACCAAAATGTCTATCAATCCATTTTGTGAAATTGCGGTTGAAGAGGCTGTACGTCTAAAAGAAGCAGGCGTTATCGATGAAATCATTGTTGCCTCTATTGGTCCAAAAGAAGCCCAAGAGCAAATTCGTGCGGCATTAGCATTAGGTGCAGACCGTGGTATTTTGGTTCAAACTGATGACAAAGCCTACCCGCTTCAAGTTGCCAAAATCCTAAAAAGCATTGCGGAATCTGAAGGCACAGACATTATCTTATTGGGTAAACAAGCCATTGATGATGACAATAACCAAACAGGTCAGATGCTGGCGGCACTTATGGGTATTGGACAAGGCACATTTGCTTCTGAAGTGAAAGTTGAAGGCGATAAAGTCAACGTGACCCGTGAGATTGATGGTGGTTTGCAAACCGTTGCATTGCCATTGCCTGCCGTGATAACTACCGACTTGCGTTTGAATGAGCCACGTTATGCCAAATTGCCAAACATCATGAAGGCGAAGAAGAAACCTTTGGATGAAAAAACGCCTGCGGACTTTGGTGTGGACATGACCTCAAAACAAACAATCACCAAAGTTACGCCGCCGCCTGAGCGTTCAGCTGGTGTGAAAGTTGGATCTGTGGATGAGCTCATCGATAAACTTCGCAATGAGGCGAAAGTCATCTAATTATTATTTGATGGACTTTGATTTCATTGATTATAAAGTGATTGAATTATTGAGATAAAATAGGATAAATAATTATGGCAATTTTAGTATACGCAGAACACGATAATAATGAGCTTAAAAAAGCAACCCTCAGCACCATTGCGGCTGCCGAAAAAATGGGTAGTGATGTGCATGTATTGGTGGCTGGCTCTGGCTGTCAATCAGTTGCTGATGCCGCAGCGAAAGCCAGTGGCGTAAGCAAAGTATTGCTTGCTGACAACGCCGCTTACGAGTATCAGCTTGCTGAAAACGTGGCATTACTCGTAAAAGATCTCGCTGGCGATTATAGTCATATCGTCGCCCCTGCTACCACCACGGGCAAAAACTTTATGCCTCGTGTAGCAGCATTGCTTGACGTGAGCATGATTTCTGACATCACGGCTGTGGTTGATGCCAAAACGTTTGAGCGTCCCATTTATGCGGGTAACGCCGTTGCAACTGTTCAGACTTCTGAAGATAAGGTTATCGTTACGGTGAGGACAACGGCGTTTGATGCGGTTGTAGCAGAAGGTGGTTCGGCATCAGTTGAAACCGTTGCTACTGTGGAAGATGCAGGTAAATCAAACTTTGTTAGCGAAGAATTGGCGAAATCTGACCGTCCAGAGTTGACCTCAGCTGAAATCGTAGTATCTGGTGGTCGTGCCCTGCAAAATGGCGAGAACTTCACCAAATACATCGAGCCTCTTGCGGATAAACTTGGTGCAGCGGTTGGTGCCTCTCGTGCAGCGGTTGATGCAGGTTATGTACCCAATGACATGCAGGTTGGTCAAACGGGTAAGATTGTTGCCCCGCAGTTGTATATCGCCGCAGGCATTTCGGGAGCCATCCAGCATTTGGCAGGTATGAAAGATTCTAAGACTATTGTTGCAATCAACAATGACCCCGAAGCTCCAATTGCTAGCGTAGCAGATTACTTCTTAGAAGCAGATTTGTATGACGCACTGCCAGAGTTGACTAGTAAGCTATAAAATTCTAACCTTATCGAGTCTAAATTTTAATTAAAAACCCCACTACTGTGGGGTTTTTGTGTTTTAAAGGGATTCTAGCCTACCTTGAAGAAAACTGATAGAGTATAGGGAATATTTGAAAACAAGCTTCATTAATTTTTAAAAATTTTTATGACTCAAAAAGGGACAAAATGAGTGAATTAAAACAACTAAATCAAGATTGGAAATCTTGGATAGCTGAAAATATTGTTAATGGTGTTTCCACTGAAACCATTTCAAGTAAACTGCTTGAAAATGGTTGGGTTGGGGCAGCTTACGAGCTTATGACTCAACATAATAAAAGCATGACTGTGCCTTTCATTGATACTAAAAGCAATACCATTCATCTAGAGGACATTGAGGTTAGCGTTGTTTCTGAATGCCATAAACCTTTCATCGTAGTGGTAGATAATTTTCTACGTCCAAAGGAGTGTGAGGAACTTATTGCCGTTTCAGAAAAGCAATTAAAAGCCTCGCAAATAGTGCATCCTGAAGGCGACGGTAATATCTTTGATCCTTCTCGAACAAGTGTCAGTAAAGGGTTTGTTAGAGGCTATACACCGATACACGAAATGATTGAAAATCGTATTGCTGAGTTGATTAATTGGCCTGTCGAGAAAGGAGAAGGGTTGCATATTTTAAGATATGAAGATGGGGGAGAATATAAACCTCACTATGATTACTTTGATCCTGATAAAAAAGGGAGAGATAAAATTTTGCAAAATGGTGGACAACGAGTCGGTACTTTCATCATGTATTGGTCAGAGGGTGAAGAAGGTGGGGCCACTAAATTTACTAAAATAAATTTTGAAGTACGTCCTAAAACTGGTAGAGCCGTATACTTTGCTAACACTCTCATTAACGGTGCACTAAATCCACTATCTTTACATGCAGGAGTGCCTGTCACTAAAGGTGTGAAATATCTAGCAACAAAATGGCTTAGACAAAATCCACATCAATGCTAACTAAATCAGTAATACAGTCTTGTATTAAAGCTATGTATGCTTTAGTTTATATATAAATAGACGTAGCTTTATTGACTGAAACTACGCTGCCGCAACATCTCAAACAAACACACTGAGCCTGCCACGCCGACGTTTAAACTTTCCCCACCTTTGGGTTGGGGCAGGGCGATTGAGGTCGCTTGATTCATTAATTCAATTGTTACGCCTTGCCCTTCATTGCCCAAAATCCACGCCATCGGTTTGGTTAAATCATAATCAAAAATGACTTTGTCTGTATGCGAGCTGGTTGCGAATAATGGCGTTTGCACATGGTTTAACAGCTTATCCACGTCCACATTTTCAAAAATGGTCAAGCCGAATTGTGCTCCCATGCCCGCTCGCAAGGTTTTAGGGGACCACACACTCGCCGTACCCATTGTGCAAATGATGGTAGTTACGCCCACGCAAGATGCGGTTCGAAGCAACGTGCCGACATTGCCTGCGTCTTGTACGTCATTTAAAATCAAACAGTCCGTGGTGATGGGTGACACCGTCTCAAGAGTCTGAACTGGTGTGTCAATAATAGCCATAATGTCCACACCATCGCCCAAACTGCGAATGGATTGATATAAACTGTCTTCTAAAATAGTGACATCACCACTCGTCATATCAAGCTCATTGAGTTGCGACAATATGCCTTGTACTTCGCTATTATCCAAAGCATTTTGAGCCAGTAAAATTTGGTTTAATTGCACATTTAGGGGTTTGCTACTTTCTTGAAAACGAGTCAGCAACGCATCCACTAAATGCACACCCTCTAACACCGTTTGTCCCAACTTTTTACGTTGCCTTGTTTGAGTGAGCAATGCTTTAGCAAGTTTGACGCTAGGATTTTTGACGGAAGTTATTATCGTATCGAAAGACTTGCTATCAATGAGGTTATTGATTACGTTTTCAGACACGTGTCGCATCCTGCTCATGCAAGTCTTTGACACGTTGCACCTCGTTTTTACTACCCAATACCACAGGCACACGCTGGTGAATGTCCGTCGGTTCAATATCCATGATGCGTTGCTTGGCATCAGTGGACAGCCCGCCTGCATTTTCAATCAGCAAACTCATGGGATTGGCTTCATACATTAACCGCAGTTTCCCCGCTTTGTTGGGGTCATTTTTTGAATAACGGTTATCGAACGGGTACATAAAAATACCGCCTCGGCACAAGATGCGGTGCACATCGCCAACCATCGCCGCGACCCAACGGGTATTAAAATTCTTTTCTCGACAACCCGTTTTGCCCGCCACGACTTCATCAACGTAGGTCTGCATGGGCACTAACCAATGGCGATAGTTGGATGTGTTGATAGCGTACTCACACGTATCGGCATCAATTTGGATGTTTTGTTTGATTAATATAAATTCACTCGTATCAGGGTCGAGGCTAAACATGACGACACCGTGCTGTTTTTTCAAAGCATCTTCGTTAAAAGTAAACGCCAGCACAGTGGACGCACCATATAACAAATAGCCCGATGCCAACTGCTCAGTACCTTTTTGCAAAAAGTCGGCATTGCTCGCTGAGTTGCCTTGGTTTTGGTAGGGCAAAATAGAAAAAATCGTGCCTGTGGGCATGTTGATGTCGATTTTAGACGAGCCGTCCTATGGGTCAAATAATACCAGTAGTTCGCCATCGGCATTGGCAGACGTGGCATCGTCCAGCTCTTCGCTTGCCACACCAGCACAATGGGCATTGGTGGTTAACGCTTTTAGCAAGAGGTCATTGGCAATCACATCAAGCTTTTTTTGAGCCTCGCCTTGCACGTTGGTCTCACCTGCTTCGCCATGAATGTCTGCCAATGCCCCTTTGCGTAATAGATTGGTAATATCGACCCCGACGCTAGCGACGGTTTCAATGACGTTGCAAGTGGGCATTAAATTTGGATGGTTTTTAGCTAAGGTTTGCAAAAACTGAGGTAGGGTAGTCATGGGTTGCCTAAAAATGTTAACAATTCGGCTTATTCTAACAAATCCTACTGTAAACTGTTCTAAATTCCACCGTATTAAACTTGATGTTCCACTGGGTAGAATTGTGGTAAGACTGGTAAGGTCTTAAATTAAGAAAAATTTTGAGTGCAAACATGAACACAAACGATGAATAAACGACAAGTTTAATTTCCATGTTTAGGTATGAAGACCATCGCCAGATTAGAAAGTGGAATTAACGACTGCTGCGATAATGGCAACAGCCCATCTTTTTGAGCAGAGACCGCAACGCCGTCGCTGGTGTGTAGGTGAATGACACAGTGGGCATCGTCCCTAGCCTCATGAATGGCACTATGAATGGTAAATCCCGTAGGATTGATCTCATACTCAGATGGGGCAATCTTTAAGTTCAATTATTTGATATTCATTGTCATCGTTATCATCATAGTGCTTAAAGCAAAGTTTGTACGGAGCAAATTTGATTGACCGCATCAACACCTGCGAGAATGATGACGAGAAAACCAACCTAACCGAATTGCTGGATTTATTAACGCCCGTCATCAAAGCTTGGCCCTCAGAATATGGACCCAAAGCCAATGATTTGGGTATTCAGGTGTTGGGCGGAGCGGGGTACACACGAGAATATCTGGCTGAGCAGTTTTGGCGAGACAATCGTCTCAACCCCATCCATGAAGGCACCAACGGCATTCAAGCCTTAGATTTAACCTTCCGCAAGCTATGGCAGAACAACAGTTTAGGACTTCAAACCTTGCAACGAGAAATTGGACGGGACTTAGCCCAAGTATCGCAAGGAGGCGATACGTTACCGCAAAGTCGCAAATTGGCTGACAAACTTATGATCTATCTTGATCAACTGCCAAAGCTTGTGATGCAAATTGGACAAGAGATAAACACCTCGCCACAAAAGGCACTGGCATTGACGGGCAATGCAGCGGCAATGATGTCGGTGTTTGCGACTTTGATTGTCAGTTGGATGTGGTTGCGTCAAGCTTTGACAGCCGAGACGCTACTCAATGATTTAGACCACTCAAATGATAACACAGAGGAAATACGTCATTTTTATCAAGGCAAACTGCAAGCCGCCAAATACTTTATGGATTGGGAGTTGCCATTAATTGAACGTGATTTAGCCCTTTTAAGACAATCGAATGAGGTGGTCACCGAGATGCAAGCCGAGTGGTTTTGATAAATTCTTTAAGCTTTGCCATTAAAGTTGTCACTTAAATTTCATTGACCCCACCCCGTTATTTTTAGCGTGGTGGGGTTTAATTATGTTTTTTAGAGATAAACGCCTTAATTAACGCCTAGATAAACTTATTAAAACCGCCTAAAATTATCCTCATTACAAGACATGATAATAATTTGGGCAACACGACATGACTCGAACTGATGATGACATCACCAATAAATTAAATAGCTCACTCAGCCAGCCACAGGTTAATAATGATGGGGGAATTCGCCATTTTTTGGGTGTGGAGGGTTTAAGCCGTAAGCAGTTGCATACCATTATTGACACAGCTGAAGGGTTTTTTGATGCGTCGGGGCAACTGATTAATCGTCCTGATTTGGATGGGTGTACGGTGATGAATTTGTTTTTTGAAAATTCGACCCGCACTCGCACGACGTTTGAAGTGGCAGAAAAACGCCTTGGGGCAAATGTGCTGAATATCGATATTGCTCGTTCTAGCACGAAAAAGGGGGAGAGCCTGCGGGATACGCTGTGGAATTTGCAGGCGATGACGGCGGATATTTTTGTGGTACGTCATTCGGCATCGGGTGCGGCACATTTTATGGCGACCGAGGTCACGCCTGATATTGCTATTATTAATGGCGGTGATGGCTGGCACGCTCATCCGACGCAAGCGATGCTGGACATGCTGACGATTCACCGTGAGGCAAATAAGCCGTTTGAGGAGCTGTCGGTTGCCATTATTGGTGATATTAAGCATTCTCGGGTGGCTCGTTCGGACATCAGTGCATTAAAGACGTTGGGCGTGCCCGATATTCGGGTGATTGCCCCTCGCACGCTGTTACCTAAGGGCATCGAACGCTACGGCGTCAAAGTGTTTGAAAAGATTGAGGACGGTGTGGTCGGCTGTGATGGGGTGATTGGCTTGCGAAGTCCAAATGAGCGGCTGGGCTACCCACGAATGGCATCGTCGAGCGAGTATTTTAAGACGTATGGCATCACGCCTGAGCGGGTGGCTCTCGCCAAACCAGATGCGTTGGTGATGCACCCCGGTCCGATGAATCGTGGCGTAGAGATTGCCTCAAGCGTTGCCGATGGTGAACAATCGGTGATTTTGAAACAGGTGAATAACGGCATTGCCGTACGCATGGCGGTGTTGTCGCTGGCGATGCAGGGACAGAGGGCGTTTAGGGAAAATCGATAACTAAAATATGAAACTTATAAAAAACTAGAGAAACCCATGCAAAACCTACTTCCAAAAAACTTTCCTAAACCAAAAAATTTAGACGAAACGTCGTTTAATGATACCTATTTGTTGATGCGCCCCTTAGTGGATTTATGAGTTCTGAAAATTCTCGCAAGATCGCCC
>JAAXIL010000198.1:2697-3638 GCA_012270355.1 Psychrobacter sp. | reverse complement strand
CCTAAAAGGTCAGCCCATGCCTACCAAAACACCCATTCTTACCATTGGCATTGTTGCAGGAGAAGCATCGGGCGATGCACTGGGGGCGGATTTTATGGCTCAGATGAACAATTTGGCTGACGGCATCGAGTGGGTCGGCGTGGGCGGTTCAAAAATGGAAGCTCAGGGCTTAACCTCTTTGTTCCCCCTTGAGCGTCTTGCCGTCATGGGGCTTGTCGAAGTGGTTAAGCATCTGCCCGATTTGCTGAACGCCCGCAAGGAGCTGTTATCCGCCTTTAAGCAAGCAAACATCGACCTATTTATCGGCATTGATGCCCCCGACTTTAACCTGCGAGTCGCCAAAAAACTTAAATCACAAGGCATTTTTTGCGTGCAATACGTTAGCCCGTCAGTGTGGGCGTGGCGGGAAAATCGCATTCACGGCATCAAGCGTGCTACCGATTTGGTGCTGTGCTTGTTCCCGTTTGAATTGGACGTGTATGCTAAGCATCAGCACCCAGCCATTTGCGTGGGTCACCCACTTTTAAGCACCTTGCCTGCTCACTTGCTCACTACACCCACCATCGAATTGCGTACTGAGTTAATTTGGGACAATACTCTGCTTAGAGACTTTTTTGACGAGCGAGAGGCGGACATTAGTCAACTTATTTGTGTCATGCCAGGGTCTCGGCGCGGGGAAATTAACGCCAACATGCCCCGTTTGCTCGATGCCATTGAGCAACTGATTTTGGTTGATAGTGAACTGTGTTTTGTCATTCCAACGCTGGATGCCAATCAACATTACATCGTGCAGGAATGGGTAAATGGACGAAGTGAAACCTTGCAAACCTCAGTGGCGGTCACCTTTAGCGACAGTCACAATGATACAAAAACGCATGACCATTTTAGCCAAGCGGTGATGGCAATGTGCGACGTAATTGTATTGGCATCGGGGACAGCAA
>JAAXIL010000198.1:0-2687 GCA_012270355.1 Psychrobacter sp. | reverse complement strand
ACGTCATGCTGTTGTCATAGTGGATAGCCACGCTAGAATCAATGCTGTTAAACAAACCGATGGTCGTCATTTATCACCTCAACAATCTAACCTATGCCATCGCCAAACGACTGGTCAAAGTGCCATATGTGGCATTGCCGAACATTTTGGCAGGCGAGCAAATAGTGCCCGAACTGATTCAAGACGAAGCGACTGGAGATAACATCTGCCGAGAGGTCACCAAATTGTTGCAGGTGCGAGGGGCAGAGGAACAGCGAGAAAAACTAGAACAAACCACTAAGGCGTTACACCAGCAAAGCACCATGCGAGCGAGCGATGCGGTGTTGGGTGAATTTATTCTTCATTAACCTCAACCAACCCCACCATTACCCCCATGTTTTTGCCATCATTGCGGTCAATGTCGGGGGCATACAATGCAGATGCGATGCCACCATCTAAAAATAACGCATTGGGGCAATCCAAATCGTCCCTAAACAGACGAGCAAAGTTATAAAAATTCACAGGTTCATCGCTAATCACAAATTGCACCGAACCATCAGTGCACACACCGACGCCGTTGCGAATTTTTAACGATTGACTTTGTGGGTCAAACTTTGGATGAATCTGCCCATCAATCACAAGCATCGGACCTGACTGCGTGGCAAATTCAGGTTTCGCAACGCCTTTATCAAGCATTTTAGACAATTGCTTGCTTTCAGTGACATGTACCTTACCGCCATTTTCTAAGTCTTCCCACCAAAACACACCATTCGGCATCAGATGAAAATTTCCCCCACCTTCGTTTAAGTTGAGAGATAACACTTCCTCACCATCCATCACCGTATAGCCAATCGGGGCAAACTCAGCGTTATACATGCCTGCATTCATGGCAAACTTTAGGGTAGTGTCGTTTGGTAGATCAGCAAGTAGATTATCAAAAGTGTAGAGAGGCTTGTCGGCAGAGGGCGTTCCAGCCGGTTTCCAAAATAGCCTAAGCAAATCCGTACCTTGACTTAAATCTGCTCGCGACACTGTACAGATCGAATGCACAAAAGGCTTAACCTTTTCAAAACAAATCGGTTTGGCATTCGCATTGGTATTTTTACCATCGTTACTTAATCGGTGAAGTTTGTCTTTGGCATCGCTAATCGCCTCTGCCGTGTTTTGCATAAATTCAGACATATTATCGACATTGGGCGAAGATAAATCGGGTTGATCTGAATTTGAACACGCCAGACCACTCGTGCCGATAGCGAGCATCAGCAGGGTATTTCGAACCAGTCGGGTCAATAACATATTAGGCATGGGTTGCTTCAGTAGGTTTGCCCCGGTCTTTAGAATCTTTGTTGTAGGCAATTAACGCATCGTTATTCGCCTCGAAACTGTCGGGCGTTGCCATCACCCACATTTGGTTATAAATATCAGCACGGGCAGAGGTGTCGAGCAAAGCGTTTTCGTCCATAAAGTAGAAAAATTTGGATAACAATTTAATCGTACCATCGTCCATGCGACGGGCAATGTGATAAGGGTGCAAGTCATCGGGGTGCGACAATCCGACCGCACCGACAATGTTGCAAAGCGACTTGAGCGTATTGTGATGAACGTCTGCCACCCGCTCAGACTTACTCGGCACGTCTAAAGCTTGCTGACGGTAGGGGTCTTGTGTCGCCACCCCGGTTGGACAAGTGTTAGTGTGGCAAGAACGGGATTGAATACAACCAACGGCGAACATAAAACCCCGTGCTGAATTACACCAATCCGCACCAAGAGCCAGCATGCGAGCCACATCAAATCCTGACACGATTTTACCGCTCACGCCCACTTTGATTTTATCACGTATGCCAGCACCAACAAGAGCATTATGCACCAATAAAAACCCATCAATCAGAGGCATGCCCACGCTGTCCATAAACTCAACGGGTGCGGCACCCGTCCCGCCTTCAGCACCATCAACCACGATGAAATCGGGATAATTATCCGCCTCAAGCATGGCTTTGATAATCGCCATAAATTGCCACGGTTGCCCCACGCACAGCTTAAAGCCGACGGGTTTACCACCAGAGAGTTCCCGCAATTGTTGCCAAAATTGCACCAATTCACGAGGGTTGGAAAATGCCGAATGCGTGGCAGGCGAGATGCAGTCTTCGCCCATCGGGATACGCCGAGTGTCGGCAATTTCCTGCGTGATTTTCTCGCTAGGTAATACGCCCCCTTTACCGGGTTTTGCCCCTTGCGACAGCTTGATTTCAATCATCTTGACTTGTGGCTCACGAGCGTGTTCAGTAAATAACTCAGGTTCAAAATTGCCGTGACTCTCTCGGCAACCAAAAGAACCTGGGCCGAGTTCCCACATCAAATCCCCTCCAAATTTTCGATGATACGGGCTGATAGAACCTTCGCCCGTGTCATGCGTGAATCCACCAATTTTTGCCCCGTGATTGAGTGCCATGATGGCATGAGCGGACAGACTGCCAAAACTCATTGCCGAAATGTTATACACCGACATATTGTAGGGCTGTGAGCAATGATGATTGCCGACAGTGATGCGAAAATCGGTGTCTTTGAGTTTGTGACTGTTCGCCGATTGTAAAAACCACTCTTTGCCGTCGGCATACAAATTATCTAGCGTGCCAAAAGCGTTGGTGTCGCTAATGTCTTTGGCTCGTTGATACACCAATGCCCGGTGTTGGCGGGTAAAGGGGACTTGT
>JAAXIL010000190.1 GCA_012270355.1 Psychrobacter sp. | reverse complement strand
TGTAGATAAGCTAAGGTACGACAACATGGGTAGGTTCGACGTTCAGTTCACACCTGAATGTGTTCGTGCAACAAACGATTCAGTTGCCGATGCGTTGACCGACAGCGACAGACCTAACCTTAAGAACAAGCCATAGGCAACATTTTATACCTAGTTTTGACAACAATTTTTTTTATAACCTTTATCAGAGGAGTACATTATGACCATACCTGCCCAAGACCCACTCGGACAAACCGTAGATGGCGGTAAAGCAATCAATTTAGACGAACTCGATACCAACGGCATGCATTTAGAAGGCGATGCGAATGAGGCACAAGAAGGATTAACCCCTATGCACCGCCAAAACATCGACGAAGCTCGGGTAGATGAAGTCTTGGTTGAAGACGCACTCGACGACAAAAATTATCCAAACATTGCCGACATCGCTGATCCCGATGCGGTAGAACACAGCCATGAGAATGATTTGTAATCGTTGTTTCCTCAACTTCTGTTATTCGATACTCAAATTTTAATAGCTATCCCATTGCCTTTTGGTAATGGGGTTTTTTTATTCTTGGTTTTTGGCAAAATAAACCAGCGATTAAACCCAACCCTCAAGCGTTCCTACCCAACCTTTTACCAATGGCAACGCCAAGGCTTCGAGCAGGTCAATATGAGCCTCATCGGCATTGAGGGCAGGAATATAGTGATAGTCTTTTCCGCCCGCATTTAAAAAGTTATCACGGTTTTCAATCGCCAATTCTTCTAGCGTTTCCAAACAATCGGCAGAAAACGCAGGGCTAACGACGTGAACGGATCCCACACCCGCTTTACCCCAGTCTTCCAGCACCACATCGGTATAGGGCTTGACCCATTCTTGTTTGCCAAAGCGTGATTGAAAACTGGTTATCCATTCGCTCTCGCTCAAGCCCAATTTGTGTGCCACTTGCGAGGCACTACATTTACAGCGTCTGGGGTACGGGTCGCCTTTATCGGCATACGGCTGAGGGATACCATGAAAGCTAAACATCAATTTGTCAGGCTTGCCATGTTTATCCCAATAGCGACGAATCGAACTTGCCAACGCTTCGATATATAGCGGGTGAGCAAAATAGTCTTTGAGAATGCTATAGCTCGGTAGGTTGCGCTGTTCTAACGTCCATTTCGTCACCGCATCATACACCGCCCCGCTCGAAGTTGCGGAATACTGCGGAAACATAGGCAAAATGACAAAATGTTCGACGCCTTCACTTTGTAATTGACTCATCACATCATCAATACCTGGGTTGCCATAACTCATGGCAGGGTGCACGCTCACCGCAAACGGGGCAACGCTACTTGCCAATTTGGCTTGCAACGCCTCGGCTTGCAATTTCAGGATTTTGCGAATGGGCGAATCGCCGTCCCAAACGCTGGCATAAGCGTGAGCCACTCGCTTGGGGCGAAACGGCAGAATGAATAAGTTAAGAATAATCGCCCACACAAATTGCGGTATCTCAATCACTCGAGGGTCGGACAAAAACTGCTTAAGATAGCGACGCACGGCAGGGGCAGTTGGTTCGTCAGGCGTTCCGAGATTGACAAGTAATACAGCAATGCGAGGGGGCGTGGAAGGTTTCATACTTAATCTAATACATGGTTTATTGCATTGTACTTGCTCACCATTCGCCCTACAATACACTATCCCTAATTTCTTTGCCTACCTCATCGCAAATGACAGTTCGCAAATACAGTTCCAAAAGGTTATCCGTGTCCGCCACTACTGATTCAGCTTCTACTGCCCCTACTCAACGTCACCCCAGTCAATCCCCTGACTCGGTCGGTATCGTCACCCCACAAGTCATGACGTTTGACGAGCCGTTTACACTCGAATGCAATCGCACTTTGCCCCGTTTTGAATTGGTCTATGAAACCTACGGCACCCTAAACGCTAACAAATCTAACGCCATACTGATATGTCATGCGTTGTCGGGCAGTCATCATGCGGCAGGCTATCACAGCGTGGACGACAAAAAGGCAGGCTGGTGGGACAACATGATTGGGGCAGGTAAACCGATTGATACCCGTAAATTCTTTGTTGTGTGCTTGAACAACATTGGCAGTTGCTACGGTTCGACAGGTCCTGCCAGCATCAATCCTGACACTGGCGAGGTGTATGGTCCTGACTTTCCGCTCGTCACCATCAAAGACTGGGTACGCACCCAAGCCATGTTTTCCGACCGCCTCGACATCGAGGTGTGGCATGCCATCGTTGGCGGGTCGATGGGGGGGATGCAGGCATTGCAATGGTCGGTGGATTACCCTACCCGATTAAAGCGATGCGTCATCATCGCCAGCACGCCCAAGCTGTCCGCTCAAAACATCGCCTTTAATGAGGTGGCTCGTCAGTCGATTTTATCTGACCCCGATTTTAACGAGGGCTATTACCTAAAAGCAGGCACTTACCCCCGCCGAGGCTTGATTTTGGCTCGCATGGTGGGGCACATCACTTATCTGACCGACGAGGCGATGCGGGCAAAATTTGGGCGAGACCTCAAATCGGGCAAATTTATGTACGGCTATGACGTAGAGTTTCAAGTTGAGAGCTACCTGCGTTATCAAGGCGAACGCTTTAGCGAAAATTTTGATGCCAACACCTATCTGCTGATGACCAAAGCCCTCGACTACTTTGACCCTACTCGAGGCTATGTGAACGACAGCACTGAACCCACGACATCTCAAAACAGTCATGACAATTCGGACAATGAGCAAGACCGCCACGCCTTAACGCAGACGCTTGAGCGAACCGAATGTCGATTTTTAGTGGTGTCGTTTACGACCGATTGGCGGTTTGCCCCCGAGCGAAGCCGTGAGATTGTTGATGCGTTGATGGCAACGCACAAACCTGTGAGTTATGTCAATGTCGATGCCCCGCATGGGCATGATTCCTTTTTATTCGACATTCCCCGTTATTTCGATGCTATACGAGGATTTTTGACCGCAAAATAAAAGCGATAACTGCCAATAGCAAAGAGAGTAACGTTAAACTTATGGACAATTTTTTAAGATACGCTATGCTTTTTTTATCCTTCAAAATGCAAATATAAACATCATGACCCATTCGACCGCACAACCCGACTCTATTCAACAGACTTCGCATGACAGTTCACATATCAATTCGCAAACCGCCTCACCAAGCCCGAAACAGCCGACACAGCCGACTGGCAATGCTGACATGAACGTTGACATGAGTGAGGTCGGTAAGTTCACGCAACTTGCCCATGAATGGTGGGATAAGTCGGGGTCATTCAAGCCCTTGCATGACATCAACCCCTATCGTCTCAACTGGATTGAGCAGTGCGTTAGTGAGCATACTGGCTCAGGGTTGGCAGGAAAAACGGTGCTCGACGTGGGGTGCGGTGGGGGCATCTTGACCGAATCAATGGCACGACGTGGGGCAGATGCCACGGGCATCGACATGGGGGCAGAAAACCTTGAGGCAGGACGTATTCATGCCGAGCAAAGTGGATTGATCGACACCTTACGCTATCAGCACATTGCAGTCGAAGCACTTGCCAAACAGTCGCCCGCCTCGTTTGACGTGGTGACCTGTATGGAAATGCTCGAGCATGTGCCCGACCCTACCCCCAACGTGCAAGCCTGTTTTGCTTTGCTCACGCCTGGTGGCGG
>JAAXIL010000196.1:2866-3650 GCA_012270355.1 Psychrobacter sp. | reverse complement strand
CGCTGAACGCGCAGACGTCAAGGGTTTCTCCAGTCTAGGCAAACATAAGATATTTAAAGCTGACTTAAACTTCAAAAATTTTGTCTAAATTATTGTCGACGAGGAACACCGCTTTGGCGTGCGACATAAAGAACGCATCAAAGCCATGCAAAGCGATGTGGACTGCCTTTCGATGACTGCCACGCCCATTCCTCGCACGCTCAACATGGCGTTATCGGGCATGCGAGACATGTCAATCATCGCCACGCCCCCCGCCAGACGTTTGGCGATTAAAACTTTTGTGATGCAAAAAACCGACTCACTGCTCAAAGAAGCCATTTTGCGTGAATTACTTCGAGGCGGACAGGTGTATTTATTGCACAATGATGTGGCAAGCATCGAACGCATGGCAGAAAATATCCGAGAGCTGGTGCCAGAGGCTCGGGTTGGCGTGGCTCATGGGCAGATGAACGAGCGAGGCTTAGAGCAAGTACTCAGCCAGTTTTATCACAAAAAATTCAATGTGCTGGTGTGCACCACGATTATTGAAACGGGCATCGATGTGCCCAACGCCAACACCATCATCATTGAACGGGCGGACAAATTCGGACTGGCTCAATTACACCAACTGCGAGGACGAGTTGGACGCAGTCACCATCAGGCGTATTGTTATTTGCTCGTGCCGTCCATCAAAGGCTTAAAAGGTGACGCTAAAAAACGCTTACGAGCCGTTGAACGTGCCAACACGCTGGGGGCAGGGTTTATGCTTGCCTCGGAGGATTTGGAGATTCGTGGGGCAGGGGAG
>JAAXIL010000196.1:0-2856 GCA_012270355.1 Psychrobacter sp. | reverse complement strand
CCACCGATTGGACTTTCCCTCTACATGGACATGCTGGTGCGGGCCTCTAAAGCCATCAAAAAAGGCATCGAACCTGACTTAACCGCTCCGCTAAATCTGACGGCAGACATTAACTTGCATTGTTCCGCCTTGATTCCCGAAGATTATGTGGGCGATGTGCCCCAACGCTTGTTGTTTTATAAACGCATCAGCAATGCCGAAAGCAAAGATGCTTTGACTGACATTCGCACTGAGATGATCGACCGTTTTGGGGCACTCCCTACGCACACCACACCCCTCATCTCCATTCATCAGCTAAGACTGCTTGCCGAACCGCTCCACGTCACCCGTGTGGATGCAACGGGCTCGGCGGTGACGATTGAGTTTGCTCCCGACACGCCTGTCGATGCCCTCACCATCATTAAGTTGATTCAATCGGACGGTAAACGCTATCGCATGAGTGGGGCTTCGGGCATTCGTTATAGCAACCCTGATAAGTTAGAAACACCTCAACAACGCATCAACATGGTGCGGGAATTATTGGAGCATTTTGGTGGGTTTATGGGGTAGATTAAATAACATCCAGCACACCTAGAATAACGGCAAGTACCGCCACTAATGACGCAACGATCAATGCAATAACGATGGTTTTTTGCTTACTTTTAGCTTCTTTTAGGCTGATTTCCAGTTCCCGATTGCGAATGGTTAAAGCATTCAATTGCTTTTGTTGCTCGGCAACTTGCATTCGATAATTGGGCTCAGCTTTGGTGGTGTCACTGTCCTTGCCATCGTCCTTTTTCGTCTTACCTTTAACCGTCTGCAAAATACCTTGAAATAAACTGGCGACCCCAAGCCGAGTTAAAAACGCCCGAACCTGTGCGACCGTCTCTGCATCACCCCGCATCGTGATTTTGTCAATTTGGCGAACATCGTTACTGATAATGGCTTGAGCAAACTGGTGCGTGTAGGTGTTAATCACCACGTCAGGCTCACGGGTGGGATCAAAAGGCTTGCTGTCGAGTAGCACGCCTTTGGTAGTAAAGGTGGCATACACTTGAGTGTGCGGAAGATAGGTTCTCACGATGACCAGCGTTTCTTGTTTGGCAAGCGGATAGACAGTTTTACGCAGGCTTGGGTCAAAGCGAAGCACCATCGTCATGGCAGATTCGGCAAGCACCAAAATAGCATTTAACAAGGATTGTGATAAAGAAGATTGGCTCATGGCAACAAATATGATGATTAAGATAATGAATTACGCAAATGATAGCATACTCAACCCTAGCCAGTGACTCATGACGCACTTCGGTACGAAAATAAACAAAATTGTGTAAATTTACTTGCACAAACTCTTAGCCCTTGCTATAAAAGCATCTAACGGTAGCGATGCCAGTAGATTTAAGGTAGTTTACCTGTTTGGCAAAAAGATGCCTGGGTTCAACTCAACCAAACTGTTTTGTTAAACGTGCTTGCTAAGTGGGTTGGTTATCGCTAGAATTCGTTCCCACTGGATTCATTTCATCGAGAGCTTGATGGGCAAGCGTTTGTTTGCTGATTGCCTCATTCATTTAGAAACTTTAAGGATTATTTCATGAACAAGTCTGAACTTATTGACAACATCGCTGAAAAAAGCGGTTTAAACAAAACTCAAGCTGGCGATGCTCTAAACGCCGTGATGGAAAGCGTTGGCGAAGCCTTAGAGAACAACGACTCAGTTTCTTTGGTTGGCTTTGGCACATTTAGCGTAAAAGATCGCAAAGCCCGTACTGGACGCAATCCAAAAACTGGCGAAGAGCTTAAAATTCCAGCCAGCAAAGTGCCTCATTTCAAGGCAGGTAAGAGCCTTAAAGATCGCTTGAACTAAGCCGTTTGGCAGTAAGCTATATAGATGATTCAAAAGTTAAGTTAATTGAATCTATGAAGACGCACTTTTGAGTGCGTTTTTTTGTGGCTTTAATTTTAGTGCGTTGGCTTTCGTTAATCAGTTTTCTAATAAGTGTTTGAGGGTGGGAGCATGTTCAAATTACACGATTTTTATCAGCAACTTTGTGTTACGCCAAATTTTAAAGTATGATTTGACCCATTTTCTTTATTTGCTATGTACTCGTTTTAAGGTGTTAGAACCATGATGGAAGGCATTCGTCGTTTTTTGCAAAGTTGGGTGGGGCGGATTTTTTTAGTTTTATGCCTCTCGCCATTGGCTTTGCTGGGTTTAGAAAGCTATTTTACAGGTGGTAATGATGCCAATACGGTGGCGACGGTGGGCGATGTGCCCATCAGCACCGCAGAGTATCAAAATGCCCTGACGGCTCGGCGAAGCGAATTACTCGCCTCAGGTGTCGATGCGAGTTTGATTAACGAGCAAGCATTGCAAAATGAAGTGTTAGACACGCTGATCAATCGGGCATTGCTCAAGCAACACGTTAATTTTTTAGGCATACATGTGCCTGATGCCACCATCAGTGACACCTTGCAACAAGAGCCACAATTTTTGGATGCTGACGGCAACTTCTCTAATGACCGCTTTGCTTATGCTCTCAAACAACAGGGCTTAACCAAAGATGGCTTATTTAATGAATACCGTCAACAGATGGGCATCATGCAATTACTCGAAGGCATTTCGCAAACAGCGTTGTATCCCAACTCAACCATCAGCAATTTGCTTGTCGAGCAACAACAATCCAAGCCTGTCTGGGTGCATCGCTTAACTTGGCAAGATTTTGCCGATAAAGTAAGTGTGAGTAAAGCGGACATCGAGGCATATTTCGACGAGCATACTGATGAGTTAAATCAACCCGCAATGGTGGATTTGGCATACATTAAGTTATACCCGAAAAATATTGACATTGATCCTATTACGGACGCAGAAATCTAAGATCA
>JAAXIL010000166.1:707-3693 GCA_012270355.1 Psychrobacter sp. | reverse complement strand
CCGCCGGCTGACCCTCGATATTCCACCCCGCCGCAGACGTTGCTACCTCGCAACCGGCAATTCAACAGTGCCATCTCGTTCCAGCCGCCAGTTCTCGCACCCGCACCCTACCCCGCCCCGTCGTCAATCCAACCGCCGCTGCTACACTCATTGCCCAATTTGTTGATAAGTTACCGTCAAATGAGTACAACTATCCTCAACACACCCATCCTAAAATTGCCGTATTGTTTGGGCGTGAAGACAGGGGCTTAACCAACGACGAATTGGCACTGGCTGATTATCACATTCAAATCGATGCCAACCCTGCCTACCCTGTGCTCAATGTGGCGGCTGCCGTTCAAGTGATTGCCAGTTTTTTTTACGCTTATTTTTTGAAGCATGCCATTCCAAGCGAAGCGGGTTCTCATCGTCTTATATCCGAACAAAATACTATCGAATTGAGCTTACGGCAAACATGGGATGAAATGCCCGCCAGCCACGCTGATAGCCAAAAACTCCAAGACCAATTACTAAAACTCATGCACACTTTAGAGTTGATAGACAGTGACGACCCAAACGAATTGCGAGATTTGCCCAGCCGTTTCAGTCGTCTGAAATCACGACTACAACTGGACGAAAAAGAATGCGAGATTTTGACCGCCATTATCGCTAAATTGAACCGCCGACTTATCAAATAGATAAGCATCGTGTTACCCTATTGCACTTGCCTGTTTTAATAGAACTTTAATAGAACCATCAACGTTTTACCGAGCCACGCCATATGTCGTCTTTTATCAAAAAATTACGCCGTTTACGCCAAGCCAAGGTCGATATACAAGCCGATATCGTATCAGTATTCGAACGCGATCCTGCCGCTCGCCATGAGCTAGAAATCTTACTCACCTACCCCGGCATTCAAGCCCTAATTTTGCACCGTATGGCACACGAGCTTTGGGGGCGTGATGCAAAATTTGTTGCCCGTGCTATTTCCTATGGGTCACGGATGCTCACGGGTATTGAAATCCATCCTGCTGCCAAAATCGGCAAACGCTTTTTTATCGATCATGGCGTCGGCGTGGTTATTGGCGAAACCGCAGAAATTGGTGATGATGTCACACTGTATCAAGGCGTAACGCTGGGCGGCGTGTCATTAAATAAGGGCAAACGCCATCCAACGTTAGAGGACGGCGTGGTGGTCGGAGCGGGGGCAAAAGTGCTCGGTCCTTTTACTGTCGGCAAAAATGCCAAAATTGGCTCAAATGCCGTTGTGGTCAAGCCCGTTCCCGCAGGTGCAACCATGGTCGGCAGTGCCGCACGGATGATCACCAACAAAGCGGACTCAGAGACAAAAGCGAAAGCAGCCAAACCACAAAAAGTGCTTGAGGCGAAGCAGGCATCAACCGATGAAACCTCATCCTTTAACGCTAGCACGAATGAGCTTGATGATTTAAAGGTAGTTAACGCCAAATCACAGCACGCCATTCAACAGCGATTTGCAAAGCAAAACGTCAAAGACAACGCCAATCTCGTCTTCAACGCCTATGGGCTCAGTCCCGATTATGGTGACCCCATTGCCGATACCTTTGCCAAAATGCTCGAGCACATTCGTCGGTCCGAAGCCCGCATTGATGAATTGCAAGATGCCATGTGCAAACTCGACCCCAACTTTTGTACCAAACACTATGCCAAATTGTCGGCAGATGAACTGAGCATATTGGATAAATAAGACAGATAAATAAACTAGCTAGATAAGTTAGATAAATAAGTTGGATAAATTTGTTAGATAAATAACCAGGAAGCAAAAAACCGCTCTCGACATTGTGACAACCGGTGACAATGGATTTTTAACAGGGTCGGCAGGCTCGGGCAAAACGTACACGCTAAACCAGTACATTCATTACCTCAAAGCCCGCCGAGTTTCCGTTGCCACTACGGCAAGCACTGGCATCGCTGCCACGCACATGAACGGCATAACCATTCACAGTTGGGCAGGGATTGGCATCAAAGACGACTTGAGCGACAAAGACCTTACTAACCTTGCTCGTAAACAAGTGCTAAAAGATCGCTTGCAGGATACTGCCGTATTGATAATTGATGAAATATCGATGCTGCACGCCAAGCAGTTTAATTTGGTGAGCAAGGTTCTAAAACACATCCGCCGTAGTGAAGAGCCCTTTGGGGGCATACAACTGGTGGTGGCGGGCGATTTTTTTCAGTTACCCCCCGTCGGTTCTAGAGGGGAAACCAATCGAGACAAATTTGCGTTTATGTCCGAGGCGTGGCTTGAGGCAAATTTTCGGGTATGTTACCTCACCGAGCAGCATCGCCAAACCGAAACCAATAGTCATAGCGGCAGTGATAGTGACAGTAATAGCCACAACGAAACGCTAACTTTAGATGCCATTTTAAATCAAATTCGTGAGCAAGCCATCACCGAGCAAGCCATCGTCACGTTGCAAAATACCTTTCATAACGACGTTTGCACCTCACGCACTCGGCTTTATACCCACAACCTGAATGTCGACAAAATCAATCAAGCCGAATTGACCAAGCTGGACGGCGACACCCATGAGTATATAGCTACTGGGTTTGGCGACAACAAATTGGTGGAAACGCTTAAAAAATCGGTTCGTACCAGTGATGAGCTTTGCTTAACCGTCGGGGCAAAGGTGATGTTCATTAAAAATAACAATGAACTGGGCGTATCGAATGGCACTATGGGCGAAGTGGTCGGGTTTCGTGCCGTCAAAAAACAAAATGGGGAAAGTAGCAAAGCTGATATCGATAAAAGTGAGAACGATGATTTAGAAGACGACTCAGAGGATGACACCTTTGAAGCCACTTCAACTGACTCCGTAGATAATCCGAGTGAGGAAGTAAAAGTTAACGACGAAGAGGATGCAGGCGGTACAGATGATTGGGTAGCTTCAGATACAACTACCCAGCCCATCGCCTCCCCCGGTGTGCAACGTAACTCACGGAGTAAAGTCATCGCGAACACCGAAGA
>JAAXIL010000166.1:0-697 GCA_012270355.1 Psychrobacter sp. | reverse complement strand
GCTTCTGAAGACTTAAAATCTTTTGCTAGATTATTAATCAATTCACTAGCACAGATCCTACAAAGTTTGGAATCTTAACTAATTTATTAAAGTCATAGCTTAAACCGAAGAATGGACGATTGAAGACGAATTGGGTGAGGCGTTGGCAAGTTATACACAAATTCCGCTCACCCTCGCTTGGGCAATCACCATTCATAAATCGCAAGGCATGACGCTGGATGCCGCAGAAATTGATTTATCCAAAACTTTTGAGCTTGGTCAAGGATACGTGGCGTTGTCTCGCCTAAAAGAATTGTCAGGGCTGAAATTGCTTGGGCTAAATGACTTGAGCCTGCAGCTTGACCCGTTGGCTCGAGGGGCGGATGCTCGGTTTCGTGCTCTCTCTGACGAAGCAGAGACGGCTTATGCAAGCCTTGATGATGAAAGCTTGATAGAGTCGCACAACACTTTTGTCCTAAAATCGGGGGGCACGTTGAGCAAATCTGTCATCAACGCTTTTGATGCCAGACTGCGACGCAGGCAAGCCAGTTTGCATCCCGCCAACATTGATGCCAAAGCCACAAAGGGCATTAGTTCAGGTGGTGTTAATATATCTGACAAAACAACGCTTGAGCAAACTCGAGAATTACTTGAGGAAAGTTTAACGATTGCTAAAATTGCTGATATACGGGGGCTGGCACAATCAACCATCATAAAT
>JAAXIL010000139.1 GCA_012270355.1 Psychrobacter sp. | reverse complement strand
CCGCCCTGCTCGGCCAACACGGCGAGCACTTGACGTAAATCCAGCAAATACCGTTCGCCCTCGCTCAATCCTGCCAGACGGTCCCAAACGCTCATTGCAAACCAATTTGAATCTGACTGACTGCCATTAGACGGCTTGAACTCACTGAGCATGGTGCTAAGTGCCGACAACACCCCCCATTTTTCCCATTGCTCGTCTGCTTGCTTGAGCGTTTGATTAAATAGTTGATAATCGGGTTCGCCAAATGTCGGCTCTAGATTGGTTTCATTATCAGTTCTGCTCGGCGTTTTAAAATCCGAATTGAAGCTATCGTTTATATCCGCCTCTTTATCCGCAATCTTTTTTACGTCAGTTAAACTCACCCCATAAAACGCTGAGGTTAATGCCCGATGCACCACAGATTTTTGCCGAGTTAGCATGGCTTCTATCACCGCCAATAAATCCGAAGCCATACGGGTTGCAAAATTCCTGGTATCCGCGGTCATTAGCGTTGGAATGCCAAGCTTATGCAACTGCTTGGCGGTTCGGTTAAGTTCTCGCTTACGTTTACCAAGCACCGCAATATCACTCGGTTCGAGCGGACGTGGCGATGCATTGTCTGGATTGAACATTGCCCCACTAGATAGCAATAACGCAATATGCCTTGCGGTCAAATCGCAATCGTCTAAATTTTCAAGTTGTCTTGTTGACAATGTGACCGATGAAGCGTCAATGCTTTTATGTGGTCGATATGGTAGATGCAAAATAGTGACGGGATGGATTATCTCATCAGGCTTAGCTTGTAAATCGCTTAGCGGGCTTTCTTGAGACAGTGTGGCTCCCAAATCTTTATTGATTAACCATGAGGCAGTTGGGTGCTCGGTATGGGCGATAATGTATTCATAATAAATACCTTTGCCGAGTTTTGATAATTCGTTTGGTATGGCGTTGGATTTTGCATTGTTTTTATTTAATTTTTTGCTTAGGCTATTTTCATCATTAAGCCCAATACTACCATCAGCATTGGTTTCTTTACTGGCATCAAACCAAGTATTTAGAGCCTGCACCAATGCACGGTGCGACCGACGATTTTCAGTTAAACTCATGCGACTTTTAAACTTGCGTCGCATCGCCACATGGTTTGCCACATCCCCGCCCCGAAAACCATAAATGGCTTGTTTTGGGTCACCAACCAACATTAAAAACACCTTTGAGGTAGCTTCATCTGGGTTGGTGCTGTCGGAAAAATAAATCCGATTGATAAGCGACGCTTGTGAGCCATTCATGTCTTGCGATTCATCAATCAGGGCAACGGGGTATTGATGCCGAATGTAGCGAGCGAGAGACTTTCCCTGCTTGCCTGCCAGTGCTTCGATCAAGCGTTGCATCTGTAAGCCAAACGTCGTTTCGTTACGGGCTTGCAATAAAGGGGGTAATTGTTCACGTACCCTAAGAATGACCGACCGATTAAAATGAGCTTGAATGGCTTCAAGGTGGTTGTCTAGCTCAATTATCTGACGGCAAACTTCATATAAGGCTTTGATTGGCTCTAGTTCAATGAAAGCTGGATATTTGGTTTTCCAGTTGCTCTTAAACCCAAATGGTTGCTCACCTTCAGGCGATTGAACCATTTTTTTCATGGCTTGATAAAATTTATCAGCATTCTCATTTAGATAATTTTCAAAACTGACACCTTGTTGCTCAATGGTTTTTTGTAGGTCAATGATGGACTTAAATTGTTTTGCAAGGTTTGACCCTTTACCTAATCCAGCATCACTACACGCATCAATGTCGTACAAATGCTCAACATCACTTAAATCCACATTTGCAAACTGCTCTATTACCTCGTCCAACTCATCAAAATCAAATGGCTCACCCACCTCAACCGCATTAATCGAGGTCGATAAAAAATTCATAGATTTGGTGACCGCCTGCCGATGCATACTCACCGTTGGGAGTTTGTTCTTATCTTGTATCACCTGATACAGTCTTGGCTGATGGCGATATACTTTGGCATGGAACTCTCGCACCGCATCATGAATGATGGTATCCACTGCCCCTTCACTGCCATTGCCCTCATCCACAATCGCCATGCCCATCGGATGCCCAGTCTCTGAGCGATATTCATTCAGCCATTTTTGAGCAAGGCTATCGAGCGTGCCGATAAATAGAGCGTCTAATGTCATCAGCACCGACTGCGTGCGGTGCATCGCTTGTTCAATCGGATAGCTCATGTCTCGGTCGAGTAAATAATGCAACAGATGCTCATTGATGGGATCGGCATAGCTGTCTTTTAGCCCAATTTGTTTAGCCATCTCGCTTAGTATCGTTTGGCGTTCAGTCAACCACTGGTTTACGTCTGTGCTTGCATCTATGCTTAGGTCTTTCCCTGAATATTGGCTAGTTGATTGCTCAGGTTTGTTATTCTGACTGTCGCTCTTCTTTACCGTTTCTCGAAATAGCTTGGATTGCAATGATACGTCTGCCCTAAGCCCGCTCACCCAACGCAATAATTGATAAAATTGTACCAGCCGTTTATGCACCTGCTCTCTAATGTCCGTTGCCGATGCTCGGGTAAAGGTTGTGGCGATGATGGTGTCGGGCGGTCGCTTGCCCTCGATAAGCAGTCGTAACAAAACACCCGTTAGCGTCCAGGTTTTGCCCGTGCCTGCCGACGCTTCAATCATATGATGCCCCGTCAGTGGCACTTTGATGGCAGGAATATCAGGCGTTTGGGTTTGAGCTTTCGGCTTTAAGTTTGGTGTGTTCATGGCGTTTTTTTTGAAAATGGTTTGTTAATACTTGCAAGTTAATCAATCGGCGTTAGTGCATCATAAAGCGACTGATACAACGGCATAGCAAGCGTGACTAAATTCTCCGCCAACGCATCAAATTCATCCGACTTGTCGTCTATAGAGAACATATTGGACGCACTCTCATCATTCTGTTCGGTCTGACCTGCCATTAGATATTGCCATAGTGGATGCTGAACACAGGTGTCATAAACCGAGTCCGAACCATAAGACGGATTGAGCCAATTGCTAAAATCGCTTCTAGTTGGATAATAGTCGGGATTCTCTTGGCGTTTATGAACATAAATCAGGGCGTACTCGGGCAATAACGTTAATGGAAATTGCTCGGCAAATTGTGCAAAGGCTATCCATTTTAGCAGTTCACGGCTTGCCCATTCGGCAGGCATGGGATCAAGGCGAAAGGTTTGTTTGTCTTCAAAAGGCTTAATACCCTCCATTTGGCTACCCGACTTAAAATAACGCCATATACTTGTGCCTGCGGGCAAGACATGAGCCGTATCAGTTGCTAAGTTAATCTCATCTTGATTGGCTGATTTGCCCTCCCCACGTATGACCTGCCACGCCAAATGCGATAGCCAAAATCGTAGAATATGCTTAGGCTGAGCGGAATTGGGTAGGACATTTAGCCATAGGTTTTGGTTAGTATAATATTTATTAGAGTCAGAATTTTTGTTTAGGCTATTTTTGGACGTATTTGCATAATTTGAACTTAATTGATGAAATGGAATTGGTACATTAGCCTTGATACGAATATCACTTGCTATTGCTTCGATTGAAGCATTGTCTAAGGTTAATCGTGATGACTGCTCTTGGGTTGGACTTAACATTTGCACAAATGCCTTCAAATCGTCATGATGCTGAATCGCCTCTGCTTGACCATCATCGTCACTGTTACCAAACCCTAAATCAACCCCCAGTTCTGCCAACTGTTCTTTAAAGGCTTCGGCTTC
>JAAXIL010000032.1 GCA_012270355.1 Psychrobacter sp. | reverse complement strand
AGTCGTCTTTGGTGATTTGATTGTCGCCTGTGATGACGTTACCTGTTACAGAGGTATCTTCATTAGTTTGGTTGTAGTCGTTAACAGCTACTGGGGCTTCATTGAGTATTTCAAGATAATCAATGGTAATAGTCGCTGAAGGTAGCGGATTACCATGTGTATCATTGGCTATATAGTCGATGGGTGTGGGATCACCTTTAAAACCCTCTTCAGGAGTGAAGGTAACACTACCATCAGGGTTGACATTCCAAGTACCTTCACCTTCAATGGTTACACTATTGACGGGTTCACCCGAATTTGGGTTAATCAACTGAACAGTCGAAGGATCAGTATCAGGATCATTTTGTGTTACTTGAATTGTAACAGGCTCACCCACAACACCTTCAACAAAATCATTTCCGGGTCGTTCAGGATAGAGCACTTCTATTTGTGTTGGGTCAGATGTAGTGCCATTTGCATATCCGACTATATAATTGATCGGAGTGGGATCACCATTAAACCCATCTTCTGGCGTGAAAGTAACTGTCCCATCACCATTGTTTGTCCAAACACCTTCACCAGGGACGTTAACTTCATCAACAGGATTACCTTCTGAATTCAGCAATTGTAAAGTTTCTGGCAGAGGTGACCCTTCATCATTTTCTAAAACATTAATAGTTGCGGGTTGTCCATAAGTTGCAAAAACAGTATCTGGAGTGGTTTCTGGCGTAAGTTCTGGCTCTGAGTCGTTGTCATCGTCATCATTACGGTCAATCAAGAAAGGAACTACCCCAAGACCTGCAAGCCACCAAGGGAACCCAGCCGGAGCAGCGATCCACCAAGGGGCTACCATCTCTTCACCACCCAAGGCTTGTCCTTCAACATCACCTGCTTCAAGCTGAGTCACATAATCGTAAACTTCGCCCGTATCTGGGATGTAATGATAGTAGTTCCCATCTTCAGCGATACCAATTAAAGCCTGTTGGTCATTGTCGTAAAAATCTTTAATGATAAGGTCAGATTCCTGACCTTCTCGCTCAACAGAAACATGCAAATCATTATCAACACGTTTGGTAATGATGTGGTTCGGTGCCCGTCCAATGCTATGATCAAACAACTCATAGTTGACACCTTCGCCCGCTTTGATAATCGTTGGCTTACCATCTTTAGTGGTAATAATGGTTTCAGCAAGTTGCTCTTTGGTATTATAGATTTTTACAGTAACTTGTTTCATGGCGTTCGATACCTAATTAAGATTGATATGATAAATTATATGGGTATGAATGGTTAAATTTACAAATTTATATGCTATTAAAAACTAATTAATCGCTTTATTGACGCTCAGAAATCACTGCGATTACACGTCGGTTCTGCTGGCGACCTTCGCTCGTAGCGTTGCTTGCCACGGGTCGTGCCTCACCATAGCCAACTGCGGTTAAACGATCTGCACCAATACCATATTGAGCCGTTAGCATTTGCATGACCGCATCAGCACGTCTTTGAGATAATTTTTGGTTATAACTGTCACTGGCATTACTGTCGGTATGCCCTTCAATGACAGCGGTGGTATTCGGATACTTTTGCATAAAGTCAGCCACGTCTTTAACTTCTTGGAAGTACTGCGGCTTGATGATGGCTTTATCGTTATCAAATAGGACTTTAAGTTCGATGCTAACGGGTTGTTCTAACACCAAAGCAGGTGGTGCAACAGGTTTAGGCTTCGGTTGTACCACTACCACTGGTGCGGGCGGACAATTTGGCACAACCCGTGTGATTTGATGGGTTTGATAAGCCTTGTTTTCAAGCACTTCTAAAGCACTATCTCGAGTGATCTGCTGAATTTCTGAATTACCAGCAGCATCAACATCGACATAAAAGAAGTAAGTACCACCCGCCTCTAACGTATAAGGATAGACATCTTGCAATAAGTCATTGGTTTTTAGCCCTGTGGCTTCGGCACTCAAGCGGTTGATGCCCGCACATGAATAGACCTGGGTATAGTTGCCAGGATGCAGACTCACCTGAAAGCGATCGTTGACGGCAATATTAGCACTGGTCTGTTCAGGATCATTATCATATCGGCGGATAAAAAACAGACTGGTGCTGTCCTTTGGTACGGCTTTGTCCAGCAAATCTTGTGGATCAATATTGGCTTGCTTGTGCCAAACCACATGCCCCACTGCTTTCGTGTTGGGCTCATCCACGATATTAACCGCATGAGCGACGGGTAACGTGCCGATGGTCATCAATCCTAAAGCTGTCTCCACTTAAAGTTTTTGAATCTTTAACATAAGAAATCCTACCGATAATACTTTAAAAAAATTTTAGTTTTAATCTAATATTGGCAGGCTTTATATCACACTTTTTTTAACTTTATAATCTTATAGGACGCCCTTAACGACTAAATAACTAAGCATTGGTATAAACGGAAAAAATTAGGCTTTTGCAATTATTTTTCACTTTCAGTTACAATTCAGCAATACTCTGAAGTTAAACTTTTCATATCAATAATTTCAAGTTTTCAAATCTATTCCTCATCAAGCCACCGACTAATTTTGCATTCAGCCGCTAACTTTTTCTTATTATTATTGACTATACCTAGTTGCCAACTTAAAAAACCTTGCATTTTTATAAATACCCACCATTTAGATTCCATAACCCATCATCAAGACGTTTTTGAATAATTGGAATATATATGAGTCAAGACACTACCGAAACTTCCCGCATCTTACCCCTACCTCTACTCGCCCTGCGTGACGTGGTGGTTTATCCGCATATGCAAATCGCCTTGTTTGTTGGGCGTGAGTTATCGGTCAACGCCATATCATGGGCTCAAAATCAAACGAATGACCGCATTTTGGTAGTCGCCCAAAAAGATTCTTTGAGCGAGGACATTTCCGAGGACAACCTCTATAAATACGGTACGGTGTGTCGCATCATTAGCACCATGCCCCATGACAGCGATGACAACTGCATCAAGGTCTTAATCGAAGGCGAATATCGAGTCGAAATCGATAACATAGAACTCGCAGGCGACGACATTCCCTTTGGTGATGATGTTAACGAATTTTTGGTCGCTGATTATACCCGTGCCGATGTGGACGTTCCGCTTGATGACAACCAGCGTAAAAACACCGTCGATGCGTTGGTAAACCTGTTTGCAAACTATGCCGATGCTCGCTTGCGTAATAGCCGAGAACTCACTCGAGTTGCAGAACGCATGGACGACTTGCTAGAGCTCATGTATTTCATCGCCACTCGGGTGGGCATGGACATGGAAGCCAAGCAACAACTGCTTGAGACGGATGATTTAGCCCATCACATCAACGTGCTGACCGAATACTTAGCGAAGAAAAGTGCCGAGCAATCCATCGAGCAAGAACTTAATGATGCAGTGCGTCGGCAGATGGAAAACAATCAGCGAGAGTATTTCCTTAATGAAAAAATGAAAGCCATCAAAAACGAGTTGACCGATCTTGATGACATCGATGCCGATGATGCTTTGGTCGAGCTTGCGCAACGTAGAGAAGCAGCTGATTTACCCTAAGACGTGGTCAAAAAGGCGGAGCAGGAATTTAAAAAACTGACGCTGATGCCCCCTGCCTCCTCTGAATCGTCGGTGGTTCGCAACTATATCGAGTGGATTTTGGACACGCCTTGGAAAACAGCGACCAAAGTATCCATCAAACTCGACAAAGCCCAAACCGAGCTTGATGAAGACCACTACGGCTTAAAAGACGTGAAAGACCGCATCTTGGAGTATATAGCGGTGCAATCTCGGGTTAAAAAGATTA
>JAAXIL010000169.1 GCA_012270355.1 Psychrobacter sp. | reverse complement strand
ATGGCATCGTCAGGCGTTCCCAGGTCAAAGTCCTTGATGGCTGGTCCTTTGAGGAGCGATTCGGCCGCCACGAGTTGGGGCCGCACCGAGCGCATCACCGTTTGACTGGGCAGCCGAGGAGGTGAATGGGGGCGGGAGGATTTGGATTGAGGGGTTTTGGTCATGCCTTTATCATGGGGGTGATTGGCATCAGAATAAAGGGCAAAATCCGCCGATGGTTTCTAATTGCCCCGATGGTAGGGGTGATTATGATTGATACTCATCGCTCGATAGAGTTGTTCCATCAATACCACCCTCACCAATGGGTGCGGTAGCGTCAGTTTAGACAGCGACCATACAAAATCCGCCCGATTAATCACATCAGGTGACACACCATCTGCCCCGCCAATCACTAGCGAAATGTCATCGCCCTCGAGCATGGCATTTGATAACTTATCCGCTAGGGTTTCGGTAGAAATGATTTTTCCCTTGACATCAAGCACCCACAGTTTTGCCCCACTTGGGTGAGCGGTCAGCAAACTTTGCCCTTCTTGTTCTCGGTAGCTTGCTAAATTGGCTTCAGAAGGGTTTTTCGCTCGCTTGCTAGCAGGCAAGTCTACCATTTCTGTGGTAAGCATGGGTTGAATGCGTTTGTGGTATTCCGCAAAACCCGTATCCACCCATTTGGGCATTTTTGTGCCAATGCTAAGAATGCGTAGTTTCATGGTATATGAGGGTTTAAAATTTATCTCATTATACCGCCATTACAGATTTTAATTTCTGTTTTCGGCTTTTCTGTAAGCTCACCATTCCCTGCCATATTAAACAGCCAATCCCAGCCCAAATCAGCCCATAGCTGACTGCCATGCCAGCTTCAAATGCCCCGCCAAGCACCGTGACCGACAACACAAACAGCAACGCAGGTTCAAGGTAGCTAAGCATACCAAACACATTCATCGGCAGTAGCTTGCTGGCATCGACATTGGTCTGTAACGCCAACACACTAATCGCCCCTAAACCAGCTACCAATAACGCCATGCTTAGCGAACCTGTCACCATCGCCAATGTACTGGGCGACACCCACAGCAGATAAGCCAATGCAAACGGCAATATCACGGAAGTATCCACCAACATACCCGTTAAGGCAGGCACGCCCTGCTTGCGACGAAGCAGGTAAAAAATGGGATAAGTGCCACACACCCATAGCGTTGCCCACGACACCTGTCCTGTCCGTATGATTTCAAAAGCCACCCCAAGCCCTGCCAGTCCTACCGCCACCCACTGCAAACGGGTCAATCGTTCGCCCAAAAACACATAGCCCGACAGCACCATGCTCAGTGGAAACAAAAAATAGCCCATCGCCACCTGCGTACCTTGTCCATTTACAGGTGCCCACATAAACAACCAAAATTGACTGGCAAAAATTGGCGTTGGAATAAGTAGCCATGCCCATTGTTTAGCGGTCTTTAGATTGGCTAAAAAGGTAAGCGATTTTGCCAGTTTGCCTGACATCAGCAAAAACGTCAGCAATACGCCCCACATTGCCACGATACGCCAGACAAACACCTGCGTGCCCGACAGCGGAGCAAGCCAACTGCTGTAAGCGAACAACACGCCAAACAGCACGTTTGACAACACTGCCAGCCCGATACCATATAGGGTGTGTTTGGACACCGTGGAATCGGCGGGGTTGGCAGAAGGCGTGGTGTTGTGGGGTGTAGGATTTGGGGGTAGGGTTAACGTGGTCATGGCAACCTCAATTGACGTTTAATGGCAATAATGTGGCTTGAAGCATTACAGAGTTAGAAGCAACAAGGTGTTGAAAACAATAAGGTTATAAATAGATATAAACCGTGTTTGGAATAACCTCTATTTTATGACCTGAATATGCAATATTTTTGCTAAAATAAACGTTTAAAGAGAATTTTTATCCTAATAAGGCATTTTCAACGTTTTATTTTTCAATATTTAAGATAACTATGAACCAAACCCTCGATATAACTGACAAAGCCATCTTAAACTTACTGCAAGATGATGCCACTTTGCCCCTAAAAACCATCGCCGAAACCGTGCATGTGTCCACCGCCACTGCCCAACGACGCATTGCTCAATTGATCGAAAATAAGGTGATTAGCAAGCAAGTCGCCATCGTTGACCCCACCAAAGTAGGCTATGGACTAACGGCATTTGTGATGATTGAAATGGAGCGGTCGAACGACTCAATGCAACGGCGGTTTGAGCGGGTTATGCGAGAGCACCCTCAAGTGATGAGCTGTTATGAAATATCAGGGGATTTTGCGTTTTTACTGGTGATTAACGCCAAAAACATGAGCGATTATCATGCCTTGACCCGTCACCTACTGACTTATGAAAACAACGTGCGAAATTTCAAAAGTCAGTTTGTGATGAACTTTACCAAAAGTGGCACCAAGATTGAGTTGGATTAGGCTTTATAAGTCTAAATCAACAATCTAAACCAACGCTTCAACCACGTCAGCGTCATAAGTTTGTTTCAGATTGGCGACCACTTGATATAGACGTTTGTCTGCTTCAACAGGTCCAATCATCTCACACAAAACCACATAAGCTTGTTGAATTATTCGATTCAACACTCGACTGTCGTCGGGAACGTCGGGGTGTTTTTGGTTCAAAAACGCTTGGATATTGATGCCATACTTTTTTAACTTACGAACTGAGAGAATTTCTTGGTGCAGGTTTTGGTAAAAAACGCTTTGATTTGGTGCATCAAACGTGTTCGCCAAATGTTCAATGCACTCATAAAAAGCATTATCGGTTGGGGACGCATTTTTCGTTTTAACTTGCAGAGCGTCATTTTGAAGGTTTGGTGCAGTACCATTGATAATGTGCCAAAAACCTTGGCGAATGGCGGAGCGATGGGCTCGTAGCTTGGGGAACTCACTGACGATGTCTGCAATACAGTTTTGCATGACCCGCACTGACAGCTCAGGGTAGGGTAGCCAGCGTTGCAGCAAAGCGTCAATTTGTGATTGGGTCAGGTAGTCACGCAGTATCAGGTTCACCTGCTGTTGTGCAGAAGGGTCATTAAAATTAGTGCTCATTATTTACTCTATACGTTAATGTTTTAAAGCAGTGGTTGAAAAAAAGTGGCGGTTATAACCGTTTATCGCTCAGTGTAGAGGCTTCAAACAGTTGATTCTGGAACTCAGGGTAACCCACCTCTGCATGTTCACTGACATCCAGACCACGCTGTTCGTGTAGCTTGCTGGCTTTTAGACCCACCGTTAGGCGCAAGGCTTTGTACATAACATAGCCGAGACCCAGTCCCCATGCTAAGCCAACGCCCACGCCTAAGGCTTGCACGCCAATACGAGCAGGATTAAACATATCGCCAGCAAAAAACAGCCCGACTGCCAGTGTGCCCCATGCCCCACCGAAGCCATGTACGGCAACAGCAGACACCACATCGTCCACTTGCCATTTTAGCAACAGGCTACTGCTAGCTACATATACCACCGCCCCAATCAGCCCTGTGATAATCGCAAACATAGGCGACATAAACGCACAGCCTGCGGTGATGGCGACCAAGCCTGTCAAACTGGCGTTGACGCTCTCAGTGAGGAGCACAGGTTTGCCAAAAAGTTTGGTAATCAGCAGATATCCCACCACCGCACTGATGGCAGCCAAATGCGTGTTGAGTGCAATCAGACCAATATTGGCATCAACTGCTAAGCTTGAGCCTGCATTAAAGCCAAACCAGCCAAACCATAAGATAAATCCGCCGAGTGTCAGCAAGGTTAGGTTGTGCCCAAAAATGGGGCGAGGTGTGCCGTCGTCACT
>JAAXIL010000231.1 GCA_012270355.1 Psychrobacter sp. | reverse complement strand
GACTAATACTCGAATTCTATTGAACACCAGCCAGACCAAAAAATATACCTTAAAGCTTACACGCCCCCAAATTTTGCCTTTGATGCGATTGATTTAGACATTAAACTGTTTGACGACCATGCTCGTGTGGACAGTCGATTGACAATGCATCGGGTGCACGAGGGTGAACTGATACTGTTGGGGCGAGATTTAGAACTGGTTTCCATCGCAATGAATGGTGAGACGCTCAGCAAAACAGATTATACGTTAGATAGCGAACAATTGGTGATTGCCAATGCCAAGACTGACAGCATGGACACGGTTGAACTAGCAATTAGCGTGACGCACCGTCCGCAAACCAACACTGCTTTAGAGGGCTTGTATCAAGCAGGTGAAGGCGATGATGCGATGTTTGTCACCCAATGCGAACCTGAAGGGTTTCGTAAAATTACCTTTTTTCCTGACCGTCCTGACGTGCTGACCACCTACACCACCCGAGTAGAAGCGGATAAACGCTACCCCATCTTGCTTGCCAACGGAAATTTAGTGGAAGCGGGTGACGTGGCAGACGACCCCAGTCGGCACTATGCCATTTGGCACGATCCCACAAAAAAACCAAGCTATTTATTTGCCTGTGTCATCGCCGATTTGGATGTGTTGACCGACCATTACACCACCATTGAAGGGCGGGAAGTATTACTCGAAATTTACGCCAAATCGCAGGACATTGATAAATGTCATGTTGCCATGCAAGCTTTGAAAGATGCGATGCAATGGGACGAACAAAACTATGGGCGAGCCTATGACCTCGACCGCTATATGATTGTGGCGACCAGTCACTTTAACATGGGGGCGATGGAAAATAAGGGCTTGAACATTTTTAATACCGTCTGCGTATTGTCCACGCCCGAAACCACCACTGACGCCCGCAGTTTTAGCGTTAAGGCGATTGTTGCCCACGAGTATTTTCATAACTGGACGGGCAATCGCATCACTTGCCGAGATTGGTTCCAGTTGTGTCTTAAAGAAGGGTTAACGGTGTTCCGTGACCAATCGTTTTCTGCTGACATATCCTCACAGGCTGTACAACGTATCGATGATGTGGCTCTGCTTCGGGCTCATCAGTTTGCCGAAGATGCAGGACCGCTAGCCCATCCGCCACGCCCCTCAAGTTTCGTGGAAATCAACAACTTTTATACCACAACTGTTTATGAAAAAGGGGCAGAAATCGTCCGCATGATTGCAGGATTGCTCGGCAAAGACGGCTATCGGGCAGGGACGGACGAGTACTTTAACCGCTATGATGGGCAGGCAGTGACGGTAGAAGATTTTGTCGATGCGATGAGCGTTGGGGCAGGCGTGGGGAATGATGCCGATTCTGCGACCATCAAACGCTTTATGGATTGGTACACCCAGCCCGCCACACCAACGGTGCGAGGGCATCATCGGGTAGATGCAGATTCTCGGCAACTGGTGATTCACCTAAGCCAGTCAACTCGCCATGTGGCAGGTTTTGATGCCCCAAAAGCCTTGCCAATTCCTGTCAATGTTGCCGTATTCGCTCGCCAGACTGGTGAAATTTTGCATCAAGGCACCTTGCTACTTACCGAAGCGTCACAAGATTTTGTGATTGACGCGGTGATGCAAGATGACGCAATTACTATGGCAGACGATGTGGTTGTGTCCGTGCTGAGAGGCTTTAGTGCCCCCGTCCAGCTTAACTATTCCCAAGATAGTGAGGATTTGGCATTTTTACTCAAGTATGAAACCGATGGCGTGAACCAATGGCAAACTGCCCAAACATTGGTCAACCAAGTGCTGTTGCAAGACCGTTCGCCTGCTACTTATTTAGACGCCCTAAAACCTGCTTTTTTGCAAGCGGTCGAGCAAGACAAAATGCTTGCCTCTCGTTTGCTCGATGTGCCTGCCGAGCGTGAATTGGCGGTAGGTATTGCCAGCGATTACGACCCAAAGGCAGTGAAACAAAAAGTCGATGCCATTAAACAAAAAATCGCTAAGACATTGCAAGATGAGTTGCCCGACCTGTATGCCAGCTTACCCATCGAAATCTATGCCGACAGCAATGAGGCAAGAGGCAAGCGAGCCTTACGCAATGTGGTGTTGGATTTGGCAATGACGGCGGGCGTGAAAGACGCAGAAAAATGGGCAACTCAGCAATATAATAAGGCAACCTGCATGACTGAACGCATGGGGGCGTTGAATGCGATGGTAAGCCATCAGCACCCAAACAAAGATACCGTACTTGCTGATTTTTACGATCGCTTTGCTGATGACGATTTGGTGATTAACATGTGGTTTGGCATACAAGCGTCGAGCGAACATACCAGCGTGTCTGAAGTGCGAGCATTGCTTGACCATGCCGACTTTGACTGGCAAACACCGAACCGAGTACGGGCAGTGGTTGCTAATTTTGCCTCACAACCGACAAAACTGTGGACGGAAGAAGGATTAAGCCTTTATACCGAAGTTGTTGGTAAATTAGACGCTATTAACCCTGTGCTTGCCTCACGTTTACTGCAAGCCTTATCCCGTTGGTACACGCTTGCCGAGCCGATGCGAACCACTGCCAAAACGCAATTGTCTGATTTAAAACCAAAGGTGAGCTCTAAAAATGTGCTTGAGAGTTTGGACGGTTTGCTTGGGGCGGGGTAGTGGTAAGCACCATAATAACCTTAATGTTTAATCAAAAAGCTATTTTGTGCTGATTAAATTGTCAATAAAAAGCCCCACGTTTAAATTAAGCATGGGGCTTTTGTTTGCTGAATCAATTAAGTCATGCCCTAGCCTCGAGCATCAATCAACGCTTATCCAACACGTCTTTGACCGTATTACTTAAGTTGCGAAGCGAAGCTACTGTACTGTCCCAATCCAAACAGCCATCGGTGATGGATTTGCCGTACTCAAGTTGGCTCAAATCAGAGGTCAGCTTTTGATTACCGCCTTTTAGATGGCTTTCAATCATGAGGCCCATGATGGACTTATTGCCGTTTTTGATTTGCTCGCCCACATTTTGAATGACCATTGGTTGTAAATAGGGGTCTTTACCCGAGTTGGCATGGCTAGAGTCAATCATGATTTTAACGTTGACTTTGCCTTTTTCTAACTCATTTTCAGCTTGGGTGACCGCGGTTTCATCGTAGTTGGGGCTACCATTTCCGCCTCGCAACACCACATGAGCATAGGGGTTGCCTTTAGACTGAATGATGCACACTTGCCCATCGCTTGATAGCCCCAAAAAATTGTGCCCTGATTTCACTGCATTCATGGCGTTGACTGCAACGGTCATGCTCCCATCGGTGCCATTCTTAAAGCCGACAGGGCAGGACAGTCCCGAGCTCATCTCACGGTGCGTTTGGCTTTCGGTCGTACGAGCTCCAATCGCTGACCAACTGATGAGGTCTTGAATATACTGCGGGGTATTGGGGTCTAGGGCTTCGGTGGCACAAGGCAAGCCTTTTTCATTCAAATCTAACAGTAGCTTACGGGCGGTTCGCAATCCTTTTTCGATGTCAAAACTGTCGTTCATGTCAGGGTCATTGATAAGCCCTTTCCAACCAACGGTGGTGCGAGGTTTTTCGAAATATACCCGCATGACAATATAAAGCGTGTCTTTAAGTTCTTCTGCCAACGTCACGAGTTTGTCGGCATACTCATTAGCAGACTTGATGTCATGAATCGAGCAAGGACCGACGACAATCAACAGTCGATTGTCTTTGCCGTCTAGGATATTTTGAATGGTGGTGCGTCCCGTTTTAACGGTCTGCATCGCCTTTTCCGATAGCGGGAATTCGGATTTCAGTTCGGCAGGGGTGAGTAGTGGGATAAATTTTTCGATGTTCACGTCGTCAATGTCTTTGGTATGGGTCTGAATTGAGGATTGGGTTGAGGTTTGGGTGGTCATAATGGACTGCCTATAAAATGAGTCAATGACTTTTATTATGAGGGGTTATAGAAGGGTTGACAACCCATAGCGAGGACGATAAGTCAAAGTTTGCCATTAAATTTATCAATGGTTACCAAACCTTTTGTTATGGTTTTTAATAAGGCGTGCGTTATTTATCAAGTTCAGAAGTGGAATGAAAAAGTATCTGTTTAACTCTGCCGATTGAAGACGTGTATAAGGATATTGTATTCGCCGAGCCAAAAATTCGAGAAGTTAAAGGGTTAAGGTTATTAGAGTAATTAATCCCCTTTTAACCTCGCCTGCTCTGCTTTAATCGCTAATAATCTTGCTTCTTCTCGTTCCACGTCCGCTCGCAATTTTAATAACTGTTGTTTCAAATCATCGGCTTCTGCTTGCATGACAGGATCGGGCGTGCCATTGCCAGCCACGTCGTTTGCCCAGTCCGCCACGTCGTTGAATGACTGCTTGGCGGTGTGCGAAAAATTTTTCTTGAGATGGGTAATTACCAAGCCCAATTGACTGGCAAGCGGGATACCAATCAAAGGTTCAAGCTGTCCTGCAATGTCGGGGTCAAACCCTGCCAACAACTGCTTGACCTGCATAAGCACCTTGTAATCGCCTTCAATTGGCAAGTTGCCACTGCTATCTCGTAGTAGGTTTAACAATTCGGCTGGGTTGGCAACCTTTAAGGTACAATCGGCTTTATCAACAAACGCCTGACCGCCTTTTGGCTCAAATACGCCCCCTGTACTTGACACAGGTTCGAAACGAATGTGGTCATCTTGAAAAATCACGTCGAGCAAAATGCGTGGCATGGTCATATCAAGGCGTAATGATTTACCCGCCAATGGCTCAAGCCCTCGCAAAGTAATAGGGTCACTTTTGAGGGCGACGTTTATCAGTTTTTCGATACCAGTTAAGATTAAGACGGTAAGCATAAATCAACCCTTAAATCCTCGGTGAACGGCGACGATTCCGCCCGTTAGATTGTGGTAATCGCAATTGACAAAACCTGCGTTTTGCATCATGGTTTTAAGCGTGTGCTGGTCGGGGTGCATGCGAATGGATTCGGCGAGGTATTGATAACTCTCGCTATCATTAGCGACCAGTTTGCCCATCAGCGGTAGGGCAGTGAACGAATACAAATCGTAGGCCTTGGACAATGGCTCGAATACGGGCTTAGAAAACTCGAGCACAAGCAAGCGTCCGCCAGGTTTGAGCACACGGTACATGGCTTCTAAGGCTTTGTCTTTGTCGGTGACGATTCGTAGTCCAAAGCTAATAGTGACCAAGTCGAAACTCTCATCTTCAAATGGGGCAAGGGTTTCGGCATTGGCAAGCACAAAATCAACGTTATTGCACCCAGCGTTAATCAATCGCTCTCGCCCAACCTCAAGCATGGCTGAATTGATGTCCGATAACACGACTTTGCCTGAACGTCCTACCTCTTTACTAAACACTTTGGCAAGGTCGCCCGTGCCCCCAGCAATATCCAATACGGATTGCCCTGCACGAACGCCTGATAAGCTAATGGCGTAGCGTTTCCATAAACGGTGAATACCGAACGACATGAGGTCGTTCATGATGTCGTACTTCTTGGCAACCGAAGTGAATACGTCCGCCACTCGGGCTTGTTTTTCGGCTTTGTTGACGGTTTGATAGCCAAAATGCGTGGCTTCTGTGCCGTCGGTATCTAAGGTATGCGGATTGTCGATGTTGTCTTTGGGGTTGAATTTAGGCGGTTTGGGATAGTGTGGGTTGTTTAGAGATGGGTCGCGTGAGTTTAAATACTGATTTGCGTTTTGATTTAAGGATTGAGCAGGGTTTGTCGAACTTGTAGGGATAGAGGAGATGGTATCTTGAGTTAAGGCGGTGTAGCCAGGGCGGGTTAGTTGTTGCCCTTGCGGAGTGCCAACGGGCAAGCCTTCGACGGTGCCGAACTCTGGATTGGTATTACCAGCTAGATTAGCCTGCACTTGGTCATTCAACTTGTGCTGTTCGTTGATGCTGTCTTGGACAAGAGCATCTTGTAGGTGTTTGGTATTGTGGTCAGTATTGGACATAATTGGTTTCAACAAGGAATTATTAGTGGTTTAGAAATCAATAATCTTTATTAAAAACCGCACCCTAACCCTCCCCTTATCAAGGGGAGGGAACACATTTAAAGCACATAAAAAGCAGTTCAAACTCAACACTACTATATATTCAGCAAGTTTGTTCCCCCTCCTTTTGAAGGAGGGGGTTAGGGGGTAGTTTCAAAGAAACATTAACTTTTAAAAAGTGATAATCTTTACTATACCGCAAACGGGCTGTCGATATTGTCCGTATTTAGTGAATTAGCAAAATTTGGTTCATGCACATTCGCAATAATCTGCCGTTCTTTGGTGACAAACGGATCGATAAAATCCTGCACATTTTTTAGCGGTTTCATTGCCGAAAATCCATCGGCAATAAAATCATACAACGCATGATAATTGTATTTGTAGGCTTGACCTTTTGCCAGCTTAAAGGCATTTTGTAACATAAATGAGTTAACATATTTGTCGGTTCGCTCACAAACCCGTTGCAACTGCTCAAGCTGATGCAAGCGGGCATCGGCATCATTCACGGCTCGGTAGGCTTTGAGCATATTGTCCTCGGTGACGGGCAAATCTTGCTTGAGTAGCCACTTGGCAAGTTTGAGGTCAAGCTCGGTGGCAAGCACAGCCGACTCAATACCGAGTGTGCCTGTTTCCAATGCTTTGGCAGGGGCAAGTTTTTCCAGTTTTTGAGCTTTGGGCACGATGCGTTCGAGCTGGCGAGCCAGTGGTGGGAACTCATCGCCCGCATACAGTTTATGCAAAAAATAATCCGCCATTGCCCGATTATCAGGTTCGGCAAATAACTCACGGTGCGTTTGACTCATGCGGTTTCGTTGCCACGCCTGCACCTCGGCAAATTTTTTGGCTAATTTTGGGCGTTTATGATGAGGCAACGCCCAAAATCTCTGTAGATGATCGTTTAACTCACTAAGTGCAGACATAATTTCAGATTTTCACGCTAATGATTGACAATAATAAAGACGTATAGGATACCCAAATGGCACATGATACTCAAACCTCGCCGACTTCGGGGCAAAACGAACAACACCAAGTAACATTGAAGCATTTATTTGGTAAAGATTTGGCTAAATTGGATAAAGACAGCCTACGCCTAGAGCTGGTCAAGGCTCAATATGACTTGCGAGCGACCCGAACCGAGGGGCAGGCGACGGGTTTGTTGGTCATGGTGAATGGCATTGAGTTGTCGGGCAAAGGCAGGGCGGTGTCTCAGCTTAGAGAATGGGTAGATCCACGCTTGCTCAATGTTGAGGCGACGCTTGGGCAGAAGCCCGCTAAGTACGAGCCAATTTGGCAACGGCACACGCCCAAATTGCCGAGGCATGGCAACATTACCGCTTATTTTGGTAATTGGTATGCAGACTTGATCGTGGCAGGCATGGCGATGCGGACAGTGGGTGAAGATTGGCAAGACTATGTCACCACTGAACTTGACTGTCTAACTGCTTTTGAAGCCGACTTGAGCAACAATCACACCAAATTGCTTAAATGTTGGTTTGATATTGACGAGGCAACGCTTTCTACTCGTTTGCAAGATGCCGATGCTGACCCGAACTGGCTTTACGGCATAGATTGGCAAAATGACGAGGCAGTGGCGAACTACCGCATGGTGAGTGATTTTGTACGCCAACATCAGGGCGATTGGCAAACGTTTGATGGGGCAATGGCACAAGATTTCCCAAACAGTCAGGACTTGCCATTCATTGATGAGCAAGAAACCCAGTTTGCCCTGCACGTCCTGTCTGCCACGTATTTGGCTCTGCAAGCCAGCAACCGTGAAGACAGTCAAACCGCAGAAAGCTACCGTGTCAAATCAACCAACGCAGGGGCAGCTTTTTCGTGGGCGGATATTCCCGATAAACTCACGGACATTGACGACCCCGACATGGATAAGTCGGACTATAAAAAACGCCTCGCAAGCAAACAAGCTCGTTTTGCTGAATTAATTCGCCAGCATCGCACCGACACGCCTGAATCGCCCGCTCGCCATATCGTGTTTGCCTTTGAAGGCATGGACGCAGCAGGCAAGGGCGGGGCAATTAAGCGACTGGTGTCACCGCTTGACCCTCGGGAATACCAAATCTATAACATTGCTGCCCCGACCGAAATTGAGCTACAGCACCCATATTTATGGCGATTTTGGACCCGTCTGCCCGAACTTGAGCCAAGTTTCAAGGAAGAACGCTTAAGCCGTATTGCCATCTTTGATCGGACATGGTACGGACGGGTGTTGGTGGAACGCATCGAAGGCTATGCATCGGAAGCGGCATGGCAACGGGCGTATGATGAAATCAATCGCATGGAAGCCGATTTGCACGCTCATGGCACGCTCGTGATTAAGTATTGGATGGCGATTGACAAGCATGAACAGCTTGAGCGGTTTGAAGACCGAGAAGACACGCCACATAAACAATTTAAGCTGACCGAAGCCGTTGGGGGAAAGCGGGAGATATGGCACGCTGATGGGCATGCCGCGGCGGATATGCTTGCCAGCTCCAGCACTCGCGCTGCCACGTGGCACGTCATCGCTACCAATGACAAACGCACGGCACGGCTGGCGGTGTTAGATCATGCTATTGGGCAGTTGGAAAATTTATAGCTATTCAGCATATATAGGACTTACGCAAAGCCAGTCTTCTGGTAGTCTGGTGCATTAGCCCAGCAATTTGTGATGTCTTTAATTTACTAGGGTGAATCTGCCTAAACTAAAATTTATTATTTTTGCGTAAGCCCTAACAAAAAAACGCCCCACTTTTAAATCAGTAGGGCATTTTTTTTACAAAAGCTAAAATTTATGCTTGAGCTTTTTGCTGTAAATTTTTGGCAAGTTTATAGCATTCGTTGATGTGGTCAAAGGCGATTTTCTTAAAAATCATATAACCCATCGTAGCGGCAACCATTTGTCCGCCAAGAGGGATAAATTTAGTGACTTGTTTGGCAACAATACGTCCGCCAAAGCCTTGGATTGTCTTTTTAACAATGCCTCGAGTTGCCATTAATCCTGCGAAATCAACCGCTCTATCTTTCATTTCGCCAACGTGGAAATCTTTATTTTTAAGGTCAACCGCTGGTTTACGGTCTTTAAGCAACCCAAAACGCTCACTGATTTCTGGCAATAATTGGGTGAGCAAGCCAGCATCAATCGCCACGTCAACAAACGGCACAGGAACAATTGCCGCCCCTGCCGAAAGTTTGGCACGGCTTTTGACCAGTGATTCGCATTCTTTTTTAATTTTCTCAAGATTTAGATTTGGATCAATCGAATCGGGTAAATCGGATTTTTTTGGTGTGGTTTTCATCAATGCGTCCTTAAATATTCAACAAATTTTAAAAAATAATAATATAACCGACTCAAACCATCGTTATCTTTTTCAACAAACTAGTAGGTAACATTTTACGAAAAACTAAGTGGTCCACAATAGGCGGTTTGTATCAATGTTTAGGCGTCGTGTATCCTTATCCTCTTCCAGTGCGGTATAATGGAAGCATGCTAAATTTAACCCCCCGCTATACAGGCAACCTGCCTGCTGATTTGCCCGAACCGCTCAAACCTGTTTACGACCAATCGCCAACGCTTGCCCGATTATTTTTGGCGAGGGGCATTGTCGATGCCAGAGAGCTCAGCCGAGAACTCACGCACTTGCTGTCCGCCGATGGGCTATTGGGCATCGACACCGCTTGCGGGTTACTCGATACCGCCTTAGACGAGGGTAAACGTATCTTAATTGTCGGTGATTTTGATTGCGATGGGGCGACCAGTACGGCTCTAATGATGCGCGTGCTGACTGACATGGGTAAAGCAGGCGGGGCTAAGGTGAATTTTATTGTGCCCGATCGCTTCAAGTACGGCTATGGTCTGACCCCTGAAATTGTCGAACTGGGCATTAAAACGCATCAACCTGACTTAATTGTCACCGTCGATAATGGTATTTCAAGCCATGCTGGCGTGGACTTTGCCAAATCGCAGGGCGTACAAGTCATCATCACCGACCATCACCTAACATCCAAAGCCACACCAAACGCCGATGCGGTGGTGAACCCCAATCAACTGGGCTGTGATTTCGGCAGTAAGTCGTTGGTTGGTGTTGGGGTCGCATTTTATTTGCTTGGTAGGCTAGCCAAACTTAGGCGAGAAGCGGGCAAATCGACTGTACAAGTCAGTCGTTACTTAGATTTGGTGGCACTCGGCACGGTTGCCGACGTCGGGCAACTTGATCACAACAATCGCATTTTGGTGCATCACGGACTAGAAGCCATTCGGGCAGGGCGATGTTGTGTGGGTATAACTGCACTGTTAGAACAAGCAGGGCGAGATCCGAGCAAAATCACTGCCAGCGACTTTGGGTTTGTCATCGCCCCCCGCATCAATGCGGCAGGACGCATGGACAGCATGGACGTGGGTATTAAATGTCTGACTACCGACAATCGAGGCGAAGCGGAACAACTGGCGTTCGAGCTGGACAAACTTAACCAAGATCGCAGGCGGGTGGAAGGCGAGATGCGACGGCAAGCGGACCAGATTGTTGAGCGTTTGTCCACGTATTCAGAGGAAGAAACTAAAGATCGTCGTAGCCTTGTGCTATACCAAGACGACTGGCATCAAGGCGTGATCGGTATTGTGGCTGGCAGACTTAAGGAAACGCACCATGTACCTGCTATTGTATTTGCCCCTGCTGATACTGGCAAAGTAGATGACAACGATGCGATTAAGGGGTCGGCTCGCTCGATTGCGGGCATTCACATTCGTGATGCCATTGAGCAAGTTGCCAATGAGTATCCTGAATTGATTTCGCATTTTGGTGGTCATGCGATGGCGGCTGGATTGACCTTACCAAAACGGAACCTTACTGAGTTTCGGAAAGCATTTGATGCGGTGATGACAGAAGTGGACGCACAGGTTTTTACCGAAGAGAAATTTACCGATGGTCAGTTGTTACCCGCTGATTTTAGCTTAAAGTTTATCAAGACGTTAAACGAGGCGAGTGTGTGGGGTCATGGCTTTGTGCCCCCGCAGTTTGATGGGGTATTTAATGTGCTCAATGCCCGCATCTTAAAAGATAAGCATTTGAAGTTGCAACTAGCCCATCACGGGGTGCAGTATCCGATTGAGGCAATTTGGTTTAATTATGACAGCGAAGCATGGGACTACCGAGCCGACAAAGTGCATGTGCTTTATGAATTGTCCATCAACGAGTGGAACGGCTCACAAAGTTTGCAACTGATGATTAAAGATTTGGCGGTGGTTGAAATCAGTTAACTTATTTCACCAACCGAATCGATGGCAAATGCCAATCAAACCGCATCGCTAAAATGCGAATTGTGAAAATCGTGCCAAGCATCACAAAGTCATTCACCCCTGTTTTCACGTTCAATGCATCTAACATTAAATACACACACGAGCCAGCCACACTGGCGGTGATATAAATTTCACGTTGCAATACGAGCGGGATTTCATTGCAAATAATATCCCGTATCATACCGCCAATAATAGACGTCCATACCGCCATCATTACGGCAATGGCAGGTGACACACCCATAGACAACGCCACCTTAAAACCAATCACGCTAAACGCTGCCAACCCGACGGCATCGAACACCTTGATGACCGTGCCGATTTTGTGGGACAGATGAAAAAACATTTGCATGGCGAGCGACACCAGCGTAATCCCGATGACATAGTTATGGTCTGTCATCCAAAATAGTGGGTGACGGTCAAGTGCAATATCCCGCATCGTGCCACCACCAATAGCATTGACCATTGCCACCAACACACAACCAAAAATATCAAAACCCTTATGTTGAGCCAATAGCGTTCCCGCCACCGCACAGGCAACGATGCCCATCATATCAAGGACATAAAGCAAAATGTCGGGGGAAATGAAATAGTCAGTCATGCAAGGCGATCAAAGCTAGGAGCGGGAAGGGGGTGCCAGCAACACCGTCTCTAAGTAATGAATATTTTGAGCCTGAGCGATGAAGTCGGTATCGGTTAAAATCACGTCCCGATGTAAAGGCACGTTGGTTTGAATGCCCGTAATCACCAACTCATCAAGGGCATGACGACATTTGGCGATGGCTTGGGTACGATTTTGCCCGTGACAGACGAGCTTGCCGATGAGGGAGTCATAAAAGGTAGGAATGGCATAGTTCGGGTAAAGATGCGAATCAAACCGCACACCCGCACCAGCGGGAGCAAAAAACTGCATCACTGTGCCAGGTGAAGGCATAAAAGTAGTTGGATTTTCAGCATTGATGCGACATTCGATGGCGTGACCATGCACACTGATTTCATCTTGACGGTAGGATAAGCCATAACCCGAGGCGATTTTTAGCTGTTCGACCACCACGTCGATGCCTGTGACCATTTCGGTCACGGGGTGTTCAACCTGCACCCGAGTGTTCATCTCAATAAAATAAAACTTGCCATTTTCAAACAAAAACTCAAACGTACCCGCCCCTCGATAGCCTATTTGCTCGCAAGCACTGACACAAGCTTGCAAAATCGGCTCTCGCACATCGTCGGGAATGTCGGGGGCAGGGGCTTCTTCCACCACCTTTTGGTGCCGTCGCTGAAGCGAACAATCTCGGTCATACAAATGAATGGCTCGACCGTTGCCATCGCCAAGCACCTGCACCTCAATGTGGCGAGGATTTTGCAAATACTTTTCCATATAAATGGCATCGTCGCCAAACCACTGTTCGGCCTCACTTTTGGCGATGCGGACTTGTTCTGCCAACTGCTCGATACGATCTACCACCCGCATGCCCCGCCCGCCACCGCCAGCTGAGGCTTTGATGAGAATTGGGAAGCCAATACGCTGGGCTTGCTCGTCGGCATTGTGCAAAGTGACTGCCCCTTCAGACCCTGCTACGGTTGGCACGCCTGCTTGCATCATCGCTCTAATGGCAGATACTTTGTCGCCCATTAAACGTATGTGGTCGGGGTGCGGACCCACAAAGGTAATCCCTGCTTCTTCGACAGCTTCGGCAAATTCGGCATTTTCTGATAAAAAGCCATAACCAGGGTGAATGGCATCTGCCCCCGTGACTTCGCAAGCGGTTAAAATGGCGGGAATATTAAGGTAGCTTTGATTGGCATTCGGCTTGCCGATACACACCGCCTCATCGACAAATTTGAGGTGCATCAAATTTTCATCGGCAGTGGAATACACGCCCACCGTCTCGATACCAAGTTGTTTGCACGCTCGCACAATGCGTAAGGCAATTTCACCCCGATTCGCAATGAGTAATTTTTTAATCATGCCAAACGCCTTTATGCTTTATAACGCACGATGGGTTGCCCAAATTGCACCACGTCGCCATCGTCCACTAAAATCGCATCAATAATGCCACTTTGCGTCGCCTCGAGCGGATTCATGATTTTCATGGCTTCGATAATGCCGAGTGTCTCCCCTGCTTGCACCTTTTGCCCGACGCTGACAAAAGGGGCCTCATTGGGACTGGGGGCAACATAAAACACCCCAACCATTGGGGCATCTTCGGTCACGCCACGAGTGGGGGCAGGGGTTGTCGATTGGGCGTTTAATTGGGCAGAGTCAGAGGCTTGAGCAAACACAGGGGCAGGCGTGTCAAAATGGCGGGTCAAGCTGATGGCATCGTCACCCGAGCGAATTTCTAGACTGGCGAGGTCTTTTTCTTCCATCAAATCGATGAGGGCACGAATTTGCTCAGTTTTTGCGTCGATATTCATTGATGACCCTCACCCTACAATCCAAAAAAACTTAAAAAATGGCTAACTCATACCATGCCCCATAATTGGGCAGAAATTTGGCATAGTGTAACAAATTTTTTCAAGACAAGTGAGGGTTTGATGGATGAATGCCCCGCTTTCGCTCAAAATAAATCAGCCTTGCGGTGAGGAGTATCGCAGCCAGTGTCAATCCCGTGACCAATGCCAGCCAAAAGCCTTTTGCCCCCGTGTCGGTATAGCGTACCAAATACGTGCCAAGTGGCAACGCCACGCCCCAATAACAAAATAAGGTAAGTAGCATCGGGACTGTGGTGTCTTGCATTCCTCGTAAAATTCCGGCTATCGTCACTTGCCAACCGTCCACCAATTGATACGCAATGGCAAATAATAGAAGCAACATCGCCTTTTGCATGACCTCAATGTTGTCGGTAAATGCTGCTGCCAACTCCTGCCGAAAAATAGCTGTCAGCACCATGCTAATCAGAGCAATAATAACCGCCCATGCCAGCCCCGTGCGTTGTACCGCAATAAGCTGTGCCCAATTTTTTTCACCAAACCGATTGGAAATCATGATGGTGAGTGCCATTGCCAGCGATACGGGGATCATAAAAATTTGCGAGGTCACCGCTGACGCCACTTGATGCGAAGCAACGGCAATCTCACCGAGCGGACTGATGACCAGTGACGCAAGGCTAAACAAACTGGCTTCAAAAAATATCGATACGCCAATCGGTAAGCCTAACGCAAGCAAGGTTTTGATATGCGGTAGGCTAGGCGGAGCAAACCGTCCAAAAAATCGAGTTTGCCGAAAAATCCTATGCTGACTAAAAAACAAATAACCAATAAGTAGCAAGCAGTTAAGCCACATGACTATCGCCGAAGCCACCCCACAGCCCGCACCGCCCATCGCAGGCATGCCCAATTTGCCATAAATAAACACATAGTTGAGCGGAATATCAGCCAGCAAACCAATAATGCTGATGGCGGTAACAGGCTCGGGGCGAGAGAGTGCCTCGCAGTAGCAACGAAGTACCGCATAAACCGCAATGGCAGGAAATCCCCACGCCACCGCTTGCACATAATCGCTTGCAATGGGAGCAATGTCGGCAGGCACGCCCATTAAACCAAATAGGGCTGGACTGGCAGTCACCAGCATCGCCCCAATTACGCCAATGCCAAGCCCTGCCCACAGCGATTGTTGAGTGAGCATCGGCACGTCGCTGAGGCGGTCTTGTCCAATCTTTTCGCCAATAAGCGGGGTAGTCGCCAGTAAAATGCCTGATGACAGCAAAAATAGCGGCAACCAAATGCCCGTGCCAATTGATACGGCTGCCAAGTCAAGTGCTGATACTCGCCCCGCCATGATGGAGTCAACCACCCCGAGAGCCGCTTGGCGAAATTGGGTGATTAAAATGGGTAACATCAATACGCCAAGCCGGCGACTGTGGTGCTTAAAATCTTTGGCGGGTAGATAGGGTAGGGGCATATCCTGTCCATAATGGGATTGATTCAGCAAATAAAAAACCTACCCATCAATATGAGTAGGTTAAATAAAAAAAGTGGTGAGTTTATGGGGCTTCGGGCAAATCCATCACTACTGCATCATAGCCCAGCAAACGATTATCCGCATCAAACGCTTGCACCACAAACGCATAGTTGGTCGGCGTGTCGGTAACTTGCGGGCTAAACTCGCCTGCGGGATCATTATCTTTGAATAACTGATTGACCACAAAGCCATTCGCCCCTTCGCCCGCTTCATTGACGTTGATTTGGCTCACCAAAGTCATTGCCGTACCTGCTGGATTTGTCCATACCAAACGAGCAGTCGAGCCGATGCCAATCACTTTTGCCATCAACTCACCACGCTGATAATCCAGCGGATAAGTGACATAATTGGCTTGTTTGCCAAGGGTATAACTGACGTTGCAGTTGTCTTTGCCTGAGGACAATTCTGTGCCACCCAAGCCATCTTGATATTCAAATCGTCCTGACCAAGGCTCACCCGTCAAACCTTCTTTAAAAGACCCATCAAAAGTGGTCAAAATGTTTGGCGTAGCAATATCCAAATCGTTGACGTATTTGATATCCAAAAATTCGGGCGTATCCAGACTGCCTGAGAGTTTACCAGTCAGATAGTTATCGACTTTCACGGCACTGTCGGTTGCCAGTGTATTGTTATCTTGACATGGCTGTTGCTGATAGCTGATGCGTCCGTCAACACTGCCTGCCCCATCTTTGGGAATATCAAAATACATCGCCCCAATGTCCACATCATCATCATCGCCATCGCCAAGCTCAACAAAATGCCCAACGTATAACCCACCTTTACCCCCTTCGGGCGTGAGTTTGTCCAAAAACTCATCCAGCGATTCTTCAGGCAAAAATACCGATTCTAAAATTTCAGCCATGCTTTTTTCATCGTCGTTTAGCTTGTCTTCAACACGCTGATATTCGTCTTTGACATCATCAGCGATGCGATCATATTCTGCTTCGATACGGTCGATGGTTTCTTCGGCGTCGCTACCACCGCAAGCGGTAAGTCCTAATGTGGCAGTGGTTAAAGCAACCACCAGCAAAGATTTTGGTAGTTTTTTTAGTTTTAGAAAGGTCATTGGTGTCAAGTCCAATCAAATAAATTGGTCATAATTAACACCCATCATAAGCTATTTTGAAGCAAAACTCTAACCATGTTTTATCATGAGGTTTAGAGCGAATAATAAAAAGGACAAACCGAAGCTTGTCCTTTTTAAGTAGGTGTTTCAAGAAGTAGTTATCGGTTTATTATCCAAACACATGTAACCCTTTGGCATTGACAAATTCTTTGATGCCAAAACCGCCATGCTCACGCCCATAGCCCGAGTCTTTCACACCGCCAAAGGGCAGGGCAGGGTTGGCTAATCCATAGCCGTTGATATAAACCATGCCTGTGTCGAAGTACTGGCTGGCGAGGCGAATGGCATTGTCTTCATCTTTTGAGAAAATCGCCCCACCTAGTCCATAACGGCTGTCATTGGCAAGTCGCATGGCATCATCGGTGTCTTTGGCACGAATAAATGAGGCAACAGGACCAAATAACTCATCGTCGTAGGCAGGTTGACCCTTTTGCACGTCTGCCAAAATGGTAGCAGGGTAGAAATAGCCTTCTCCGTCAGGAATCTCACCGCCAACTAAGATTTTAGCCCCTTTGTCCACACTTTCTTGCACTTGCTTGTGTAAGGTCTTTCGTAAATCCTCACGAGCCAACGCCCCCATTTGCACGTCTTCGCTCATCGGATCGCCATAGTTAAACTCGCTAAAGCGTTTGACCATCCGCTCAGTGAAGTCATCATAAATGTCATCAACAATCACGAACCGTTTTGCCGCGACGCAAGTTTCACCGTTGTTTGTTAATCGTGCCTGCACGCAAGTTTCTACTGCCACGTCTAAGTCAGCATCGGCAAGCACGATAAACGCATCATTTGAGCCCAACTCTAGTACGGTTTTTTTGGTGACTTTTGCTGCCTTTTCAGCAATCACTTTACCGCCGTCGTTGCTACCCGTAAAGGTGATGCCTCGCACTTTGTCGTGGGCAATCACCTTATCGGATAAGTCATGACTAATCACTAAGGTACGGAACAAATCTTTTGATGCACCCGCATTTGCCAGCCCAGTTTGAATAATGTCTTCGATAAGTAATGCACTGCCTGTTACATTTGCCGCATGTTTAAGCAAAATGGCGTTGCCTGCCATGAGACTGGCGATGGCATAGCGGACTACCTGATAGGCAGGGAAGTTCCAAGGCTGAATGCCATACACGATGCCCAGCGGTTGATAAGTGACGATGCCTTTTTTCATGCCGTCAATTTCCCGTTCTTCATCGGCAAGTTCCGTTACGCCAACGTTGGCGGTGTAGTCGCAGCTGACCATGCATAAATCAATTTCTTGCAAGCTTTGTTCGTACAACTTGCCCCGCTCGGTGGTCATCAGTTTGGCAAGCTCTTCTTTACGCTCGTCAAATACCTTGCTAATCGCTGTGATGGCTTTGGCACGGGTGTCTAAATCAACCAGTCGCCAGTCTAGAAAAGCGGTGTGCGAGGCATCAATGATGTTATTAACATCGCTTTCGCTCATGTAATCATAAGTAGTTAGCTCTTTGCCCGTGGCGGGATTGATGGTAGTAATGTCAGCCATGCTATATCCTTTTGTATTCTGTCATTCATTGGGGAATAATGTGATAAGTAACAATGAGTACTCATGTGATAACTCAGTAAATGAGTAAATCGTTGTTAACTAAAACTAGCTTACCAAAGCCATTTAAAATTTGTGATGCAACCTATGGTGTTTCAGTTTAGACTTTGTGACATTTTCTAATTGCTTTTTAATTGCCATAGCTCTGTCAATTTATGCTTGAGATGTCGATATCTAACATTCCGTTAGCTCTTTATATCCATATTCCATGGTGCGTGAGAAAATGCCCGTATTGCGACTTTAACTCGCATACCTTAAAAGAGGACACTGATTTTGCTCAATATACCGATGCCTTAATTGCCGACATCAATTCACAATTACACCTTGTGCAAAATCGTCCGATAACCAGCATCTTTATTGGTGGTGGCACGCCATCGCTATTGCCTGTGGCTCAATACAAACGGATGTTTGAACACTTACAAAATGTGCTTACCTTAGCCGAGGATATTGAGATTACGCTAGAAGCCAATCCTGGCACAGTTGAGCATGCCCCGTTTGCCGATTATCTCGAGGTGGGCATCAACCGCCTGTCGCTGGGGGTGCAAACCTTTTCGGCAGACAAGCTTGTACGTTTGGGACGAATTCATGACCCAAACCAAGCTATTACTGCCATTCAGAATGCCAAAGATGCTGGATTTGAGCGTATTAATGTCGATTTGATGCACGGTTTGCCTGAGCAGACGGCAGATGAGGCGGTTGCAGACATTAATGTGGCAATGGGGGCAGGGGCGACGCATCTATCATGGTATCAACTCACCATTGAGCCAAACACCGTGTTTTACCGAGACACGCCCATTCTGCCTGATGAGCATAGGTTGACGGATATTGAAGAGCAGGGCAAGGCGATACTTGAGCAAGCAGGCTTTCGTAATTATGAAATTTCAGCATGGGTAGGGCGAAATGACTTACCCTGCCGGCATAATGTGAACTATTGGCAATTTGGCGATTATTTGGCGATTGGGGCGGGCGGGCATGGCAAGGTCAGCTTTAAGGAGTTAATGGGCTTGGAAGATGGGATTTACCGTTATAGCA
>JAAXIL010000161.1:330-3809 GCA_012270355.1 Psychrobacter sp. | reverse complement strand
TCCCTGCACCGCCTCAACCACAGCCTCGCTGGAAAACCCAAACTCGGCAAATAAATCTATAGCTCGGGCAAACTCACCATACGTGGTCATGCCAATCACTTTGCCGTCAAGTCCAACAAACTTATGCCAATAATCCACATGCCCTGCCTCGACTGCCACCCTTGCCCGAACGTTAGCAGGTAAGACCGATTCACGATAATCAGCATCTTGAGTCATAAATACCTCACAACACGGCATCGACACCACACGCACGCCAACACCTTGCTCGCTAAGGGTGTCAGACGCTTGCATGGCAAGTCCGACTTCTGAACCTGTGGCAATAATAATGGCTTGCAAGTCACTCTGTTCCTTCGCCAACACATATCCGCCTTTGGCGATGTTTGCCACTTGCTCGCTATCACGCTCTTGATGGGGCAAGCCTTGACGGCTAAAAATCAATGCTGATGGTGTGTCTTTGGATTGCAACGCACTCACCCAAGCGGTAGCGGTTTCAACGGTGTCGCAAGGTCGCCATGTGTGTAGATTTGGTGTGGTACGTAAGTTGGTGAGTTGCTCTACAGGCTGGTGCGTGGGTCCATCTTCACCCAATCCAATCGAGTCGTGCGTGTATATATGAATGACACGTTGACGCATCAACGCCCCCATACGCACGGCATTACGGGCGTATTCCATAAACATCAAAAAGGTTGCTACATACGGAATAAATCCGCCATGCAACGCAATGCCATTGGCGATAGCGGTCATGCCGAATTCACGCACGCCATAATAAATGTAGTTGCCATCGGCATCGGTGTCGATACCTTTAGCACCATTAAATAGCGTAAGGTTCGAGCCTGCCAAATCTGCCGAACCGCCAATCAGTTCAGGTAGCATCGGTTGAAACGCATTGATGGCATTAAAGCTGGCTTTACGGCTGGCAACGTCGCTGCCGTCTTTTTGGCACTGCTGAATATAATCCTGTGCTTTTTGAGCAAAATCAGCAGGCAAATCGCCATTAACTCGACGCAATAATTCTTCGGCAAGTTCTGGATACGCATTTTTGTATGCTTCAAAGTCCGCTTGCCAGTTCTTTTGTAACACCTCGCCTTTGACCTTGCCGTCCCAACCTTCGTAAATCTCATCGTCAAGGTCAAACGGGGCGTGTTTCCCAGCAAGCTCGGTGCGGGTCAAGGCGATTTCTTCTTCACCCAATGCCGAGCCATGACTCGATGCCGTGCCTTGTTTGTTGGGACTGCCTGCCCCGATGATGGTTTTACAAATAATCAGGCTAGGTTTGCTGGTCTGGTTTATCGCCTGCTCAGTCGCTTTGGTGATGGCATCAGTGTCGTGTCCATCGACTTCTAAAACTTGCCAACCGTAGCTTTCAAAGCGTCCTTTGGTGTCGTCAGTAAACCAGCCCTCCACGTCCCCATCAATTGAGATGCCGTTGTCATCATAAAAGAACACCAGCTTACCAAGCCCCAGCGTGCCTGCCAATGAACACACCTCATGGCTGATGCCTTCCATCAAACAGCCATCACCCAAAAAGGCATAGGTGTGATGGTCGATGATGTTGTGTCCGTCTCGGTTAAACTGAGCACCTAGCGTTTTTTCAGCAATGGCAAAGCCAACTGCATTGGCGATACCTTGCCCCAGTGGTCCTGTGGTCGTTTCTACCCCTGGCGTATAGCCATATTCAGGGTGACCTGGGGTTTTGGAATGTAATTGGCGGAAGTTTTTGAGATCGTCAATGCTCACGTCATAGCCCGTTAGGTGCAATAACGCATAAATCAGCATGGAGCCATGCCCGTTTGAGAGCACAAAACGGTCACGGTTAATCCAATTAGGATCGGCAGGATTGTGCTTCAAAAACTTACGCCACAGCACCTCAGCAATGTCTGCCATACCCATTGGGGCACCGGGGTGACCTGAGTTGGCTTTTTGTACCGCATCAAAAGACAGTACACGAATGGCGTTGGCAAGTTTGCGTTCAGAAATGGGCGTTGGCATAAAGTTTCCTAAATTATATGGAAGGGTTTAATAAATAAGTTGGTTTAGATAAATAAAATACGGTTAAAGTTGACGTAAGGTGTGAAAGTTAATGGCATAAAAACCATGATTCAAAATTAAATTAGCCAGTGGTAAATCAGAGTTCAAAAACAATATTTTCTCTCGTTGCATCAGATGATAAGTCACTGCATCACTCAATCCATAGTTATAGCAGATTGGGCTATTAAGAATATCAGCAGAAGGCAAACTCATCTCAATACTCTGCTCAGTAAATTCATATAGAAACTGTAGAGCACGTACCTTTTTATTATCTTGTTATTATCTTGCAACCAATCAAGCAAATTACTCACTTCGGTTAATATATGCGGTGTCGTGATTAGACTGCGTGAGTTTTTGATAGCAAACTCAATAATCTTGCCATCATCACTGGTAAACGCTCTGGTTCTTTTATTATTTCAACTTCATTGATGCCTAATCGATAAATAACGTAGACCGTTAACAAATTAGCATCTCATTAGCATATTCTCTTGCCAATTTCACCGCTTCTTTCACGTCTATCATAAGATTGTCCTACCCTATCTTCTCTTTCCCGCCCATATAACTTTGCAAGGCTTTGGGAATGTTGATTGACCCATCGGCATTTTGATGATTTTCCATGAGGGCAAGTAAGGCACGCCCTACTGCCAATCCTGAACCATTTAGCGTGTGCACAAACGTGGTTTTTTTTCCGTCTTTAACCCGAGTGCCCATACGCCGTGCTTGAAAATCACCACAGTTTGAGCAACTTGAAATCTCACGGTAGGTGTCTTGGCTAGGTAACCACACCTCAATGTCATAGGTCTTTTGGGCAGAAAATCCCATATCGCCCGTGCACAATTTCACCACTCGATAAGGCAATTCTAATTGCTGTAACACGTATTCCGCCTGCCCCGTCATCGCCTCTAACAACTCATCAGACTCATCAGGCTTGGCAATGTTAACCATCTCGACCTTTTCAAACTGGTGCTGGCGGATTAAACCACGAGTATCCCGCCCGTGTGACCCTGCTTCACTGCGAAAGCAAGGCGTATGAGCGGTAAATTTAAGCGGTAATTCCTCGGCGGTTAATCGCTCGCCTCGCACCAAATTGGTAAGAGGCACGTCAGCGGGGGGCGTCCGATAAAAGTCGATCTCCTCATTATTGGTGTGGTTGGTGAGCTTAAATAAATCTTCTTCAAATTTTGGCAATTGCCCTGTGCCAGTTAGGCTGTCGGAATTAACGATATAGGGTACATAGGTCTCAAGATAACCATATTTTTGCGTGTGCGTGTCCAGCATAAATTGAATCAATGCTCGATTGAGTTGGGCTAATTCTCCCTTTAATACGCTAAAGCGACTGCCCGTAATTTTGCTGGCAGTGGCAAAATCCAGCCCGCCCATGGCTTCGCCAAAATCGGTGTGGTCTTGCACGGCAAAATCAAATTGACGTGGCTCGCCCCAGTTGCGAACTT
>JAAXIL010000161.1:0-320 GCA_012270355.1 Psychrobacter sp. | reverse complement strand
CAAAGTTTTTAGCTGGTCTTCCGCCTCTTTCATCTGCGAGCTGATTTGTTGCATATGCTCCAGCAATTCGCTGGCATCTTCGCCATTTTTTTTCAGCACACCCACTTGCTTTGCCCCTGCATTTTTTTGAGCTTGCAGATTTTCGGTGTGCACTTGTAGCTCTTTACGCTCGGACTCAATTTGCTCCCAAAAGTTGGTATCCAGCTCATAGCCCCGAGTTGCCAATTTTGTTTTGATTTCGGTCAAATCGCCACGTAATAATTTTGGATCAATCATAGTTCTAGTCTGCACCACAAATTTAAATGGGCATATCATAACAA
>JAAXIL010000240.1 GCA_012270355.1 Psychrobacter sp. | reverse complement strand
CCTTGGCTTATTTTGATACCAAGAGTGGCAGGCATTGAGGAAATTTATGAATTAACGCCAGCCGATCAAGCTCAGTTTTTGCGAGAATCCAGTTGGCTCTCAAGTCAACTTGCAAAAGCTTTTAACGCCGATAAAATGAATGTGGCTGCCCTCGGTAATCAAGTTCCACAGTTGCATTTTCATCATATCGTCCGTTATAAAAACGACTTAGCTTGGCCTAATCCTGTGTGGGGTACGCCTGCCTTACCGTACACTGAGCAAGTGCTGGATGCCATGCGGCAAACGCTTATGATGGCATTGCGTGGGCATAGTCAAATGCCTTTTGAATGGCAGATGAGTTAAAAGTAGTCTTTCATCATGTCAGTCTCCCCGCAATCTCACGCCATACGCCAACGCTCCCTCAGGTATTATCCCGATCTATTAGTGCTATTGGTGAGTGCAATATTCTTAATTGTACAACTCCATTTTTCAAAACTCGCTTATATTCTAGCGGGTGTGCTGGCAGTATCAACATTTTTTTTAATTTATTTGATTTGGTCAAAACGGACTCATTTTTTTAGCAAGTTTGAAATTTCTTACACAGTCAATGTATTTACGGCGGTATTGTTATCGGTCGTTTTGGGTCTATCCCAGTTTTGCAAGTTTTATTTATTAGGACTTGGATTGCTGCTCATCATACGTGTAATCCAAACGCCCGCACCCGAACGCTTGGGCGTTACTGTTAGTATGCTAGCTGCAGTTTTTGCGGCTTTTTTTGTCAGTTTGACTTTTTTTCATCATGCTCTTACATGTGATGAGGCACATTTAGGATTAGCAGTTTTAATTCTAAGTGTGGCGACTGCAGGGTGGCAGTTTTGGCAACAGCAACAATCTTTACAAACTTTGTTCTATGAGCACAGTCAGACAAGTCAACGTATCAATGCCTTAGTCGGAGTCATTAATAAACTTAGCCGTTTTATGCCAACCCAAGTTTGGCAACCAATTATTAAAAATAATCGCAGTGTCACTATTGATAATAAACGCCAACAAATGTCTGTGATATTCTCTGACATTGCTGGTTTTACGGCACTGTCTGATGATTTAAGTGCCGATGATTTAGCTGACATATTAAACACATATATGGAACGTATGACGCTAATCGCTAAGCGGCATGGAGCGGTTTTGGATAAATTCATTGGCGATGGCATGGTGTGTTTTTTTGGTGCACCAACTACCAAGGGCGTGCGAGATGATGCTATAGCTTGCGTGGCGATGGCGATAGATATGCGCCGAGAGATGAGAGTTCTTCGTCATTTATGGCAACTCAGAGGTTTCGATGGGTTAGACGTTCGCATCGGCATTGCCACAGGCTATTGTCATGTGGGTAACTTTGGTAGCGATGCTCGTATGAGCTTCACAGTGATTGGCAAGGTTGCCAATTTGGCATCCCGCCTAGAGAGGCAGGCAAAATCGGGTACAATTTTGATATCGCAAGCGACCTTTGAATACGTTCAGCACGAATTTAATTGTGTGCCACAAGGGGAGATGCAGTTGAAAGGATTTGATGAGAAAGTTTCGACGTATGCAGTACAAGATCCTGACTCTGAGGAGCACAGGTCAACGGATTGGGTAGAACATGATTTACCAGGATTCAACCTGCATCTCAATTTCAAAGACATCAAAAACTACGACTATGTACACATTAAATCTCATCTTGAGCAAGCATTAACTCAGGTTGAAACTAAGGCGACAAAGTATCTACCTGTTTCTAAATCAAAATAATTTAGTGATTTTCCTTAGCATGATTTAATGTATATTTTGGAATTTCGATGGTTAAGTCTTCATCTTCAACAGTCACCTGACAAGACAATCTAGAGTCTGGCTCAAGTCCCCACGCTCTATCGAGTAAGTCGGCTTCCACATCATCCATCTCATCTAAGCTATTAAACCCCTTGCGTACGACCACATGACACGTGGTGCAAGCTTTTGACATCTCGCAGGCGTGTTCGATTTTATAGCCTTTATCTAATAAACCTTCGCATAAATTTTCGCCAGATTCTAATTCAACTTCCCCACCTTCGGGGCAGATTTCATGGTGAGGAAGTAGGGTAATCTTTGGCATATTTCGGCTCGCTAATCTGACTATCTATCAATGAAATAAAAAGGAGTAAGTAATGGACATTATGGAAACGGAACTAAGACCAACTGTCCGCCGTAGTGCCTGCCATTGCTTGCTTGACGTTGCTGTCCATGATGCGACTGGCAAAGTCATCACTTAAAGGTTTTAAAGTGACAGTTGCAGTATCTAACTGTTTTTTCAAGTGGGTTAAACGTTCGGCATCGACAGTGCTATTCAGCGATAGCTCGGTCGAGGCATCCAATTGAGTTTGCACGTTCTGCATGGCTTGTCGTAAATTATGTAAACTTGCGTCATCCAACAACTCGGCGAACTCTGTAAGTGCTGATTGTAGTGCCAACAATTCCCGCTCAGCCTCCACTCGTGCTTCTAATAAACTACGAAGAAGCATATCGGCTTGTGCAAACTCTCGACCTTCGGCTAGCAATTTTTCTTTTTGATTATCGCTTAAACCGTAAGAGGGGGTGATGGTGATATCACTGGTAGTACATGTTGTGGTTTCTTGAGCCGTCACTGACAACTGTCCATTCGCATCAATCGCAAAGGTGACCTCAATACGTGCCAAGCCCGCTTTCATGGGCGGGATGCCGAATAGCTCAAAGCGACCGAGCGAGCGACAGTTGGCAACCGTATCCCGTTCACCCTGCACCACATGAATCACCATGCCCGTTTGACCATCTTGATAGGTGGTAAAGGTTTGCTTTTTGGTGATGGGAATGGGGGTGTTGCGAGGAATCAATACTTCAACCAAACCGCCCATGGTTTCTAAACCGAGAGATAATGGCGTGACATCCAATAACAATAACTTGTTCGATTTGTCCGACCGCACCAATTGGTCAGCAACGGTAGCCTCTCCGAGTGCGACTACTTCGTCAGGGTTTAGGTGCGATAACGGCTCACGTTCAAAAAACTCTGCAACAGCTTGTATAATAACGGGCATCCGTGTTGAGCCACCCACCAACACCACGGCATCTAAGTCGGTTTTAGTAAGCGATGCATCATGCAGTACCTGCTCACAAACCTTAATGGTACGGTTAATGACAGGGGCTATGATCTTTTTTAATTGGTCATTCGATAGTTCGCCAGTAAACTCTTTAATTTCGCCTGAACTATCGGTCACGGTAACCGCAACAGGAACGTAATGATTAGTCGAACTATCATCGCTCAAAGCAATTTTGATTTGTTCTGCTTGTCGAGCAAGGGTGGTCTTTTGCTCTGCGGATACGTCGCTTGGGGCTAAATCTAGGTTTTTGAGCATCCAACCCATGATTAAACGGTCAATATCATCCCCACCCAACGCACTGTTGCCGCCTGTGGCTTTGACTTCGAGCACGCCTTTTTGCATCGACAAAATTGACACATCAAACGTACCACCGCCTAGATCATAAATTAGATAATGCTTACCTTGTTTGGATGCACTGGTTGATGAATTGGGGGCTGCAGTTTGATTATCTTCCAAATTCGCAGCGAGCCCATACGCCACAGCCGCTGCCGTCGGCTCATTAAGTAATCTTAAAACATTGATTCCTGCAATCTTGGCAGCATCTTTGGTGGCTTGGCGTTGGGCTTCGTCAAAGTAAGCAGGTACGGTAATGACTGCCCCCACTACTGAATATTCAGGCAGGGCTTGTTTGGCACGCTCATAAAGCACCCGCAAAATCTCGGATGCCACTTGTACGGGTGATATTTAACCTTGTACGGTAACAAAATTGAGCAAGGTAGGAG